>JASLBT010000450.1 GCA_030146445.1 Segetibacter sp.
TTAAAGCTTACGCCACCGGAAGGTGCAGGTGAACTCAGGCTCACCGTAAAGGTGAACACGCTCGTTCCACTGTTGCCCTCTGCCTGGGTCACATCATTGATCGAAAGGCTTGGTACCGCAACAGGAGCCAGGCCAATATAAGATAGTGCAGATCCGTCTGGACTGCCACCGTTTACAGGTGCCGTTGATTGAGGGTTCTGATAAAAAGGGGCCGGGTAGTTGGTTATGTCACCAAGAGTATTTACCTGAACGTACCAATACGAATTACCCTGCTCACCACCGCCTGGGAGGTTTACCAGTAATATATTATTGAGTTGATCACAATTCGTTGTACATCCATTAAACTGTATACTAAAAACCAACTGCTCTTGTCCGCCAACCCAGTCATGGTTGCTTGTGGCAGTACCCGCAAATATGAACGTATAGATGTAATAAGGTGCGCCATTGATCGTCTGGGTCGTCACCATTACTTCACGGGAAGTCGCTCCATAGTTTACAACAAGGAAATTAGGCTGTAAACCGGTGATACTGGAAACCGGTCCTGTTGTATTCGGCGTAACTCCCGATGTACCCATCGTTGGTGCGGGCCCGACACTTGTAGGAATCGCAAGCACAAAAGTCAGGCTCTCATCCTTTTGAGAGAACGAAGCGGACGGCTTCATATAGATGTCAACAGTGTTTGCGGTTGAGCCACGCTTGATCGTGCCCTGCATCGTGACCTGGCTAAACCCGGGCGTAATAACGCCCAATAACAACAGTAGTAGAAATAAATTTTTCATAAGCAGATGTATTAAGAATTAGGATAGCCTCTTTGTCGGTATTTAATTTTAATTATTTAAAGAAAAGCATAGACACAAATAATCACTGTTACATATCGATGAATTATCAATTAAAGAAGTTGCCTTTAAGTGATTCAATTTATGAACAGTAACAAATGAAATTCTGCTTTTTATGGGTTGACAATGGCAAATATTGGATTACTTTCCCAAAAAGGAAGACGCTTGCAGGTAGCATTTGCAGAATAAAAGGATTAGTACAAATTAGAATATAATGTTTACCTGTGCAAATTTCAGGGTGAAAAGTATCAAATATATGTACACAAAAACCTGTTAAGTATAATTTAATTTTTCCACCTGCTACCCTTCCCAAAATGGGACAAAAATCCAACATTTGGAACCCGTTTTTAGCGCCTTTTTTACCTTAATAAAGGTGCTCTAATTGCAACACACTCCCGTACTACCATAATCAGGAAAGGACTCATTAACTGCTACCGTCATTTAAGACTGTGCTTGTTAGTACAGTATTCTGTTAACGAATTTGACCATTGCCCCGGACAAACCACTTTTCAGTTACTAATTTTTCCAAAGCAAAAGGCCCTCTTGCATGTAGCTTTTGGGTCGAAATCCCAATCTCAGCACCCAGCCCGAATTCCATTCCATCGGTAAAACGGGTCGACGCGTTCATATATACCACGGCCGCATCTACCTCATTCAAAAAACGCTCGCATTGCTTTTTGTTGGCCGAAACAATTGCCTCCGAGTGCCGGGTGGAGTATTGGTCTATATGCGCTAATGCCTCGTCTAAACCTCGTACAACTTTAATCCCACACTTCAAGCTCAGGTATTCGCGCGTAAAGTCCTCCGGACTTGCCTCCTGCAACAATGGATAGCCCTTAAGTAATCGATGTGACCTTTTATCAGCAAAGATTTCCACTGAATTGTTTGCAAAAACGGTTTTTAGTTTACCAAGAAACTCACTCGCAATTGCCTCATCGACGATTAGGGTATCCATGGCATTACAAACCGACGGCCTGGATACCTTAGCATTTACCACAATATTGACCGCCTTTGCCAGGTCGGCCTCCTTTTCTACATATACGTGGCATACCCCCGCCCCGGTTTCGATCACCGGAACAAGACTGTTTTTACGTACGAACTGTATCAGTGCATCTGAGCCGCGCGGAATAATCACGTCAACATACCGGGTTGCAGTTAAAAGCTCCTTTACCGTTTCGCGATCCGCTGGTAAAAGGCACACGCTCTCCACCGGAATCCCATGTTCCAGCAAAACTTTCCTGATCATGCGGATCGCCTCCTGGTTGGTCTGTGCGGCCTCCTGGCTACCTTTTAACAGGCAACCGTTTTTACTGCGTAAACACAAAGCGGCAATATCAAAAGTCACATTTGGTCGCGACTCATAAATCGTACCCACCACGCCTATCGGCACAGTACGTTTCTGCAGCAATAAGCCATTTTGCAGCCGCCGCCGTTCGAGCAACTTTCCCGCAGGGTTTGGTAGTTTGCTCACCTGTTGAATACCAGCAGCGATCAACCTGATCCGTTCGGGGGTGAGTAGCAAACGATCCACTTTCGGATCATCCTTTTGCATTCGCTTCACGTCTTTTTGGTTCGCCCTCATCAGTGCCGACGAATTTGTCTCCAGCTCTCTTGCAAGCGAAACCAAAGCCGCCTTTATCGATCGGTCGCTTACGTTCCTTAGCTCCGCTGATGCTTTGTGTGTTTTAATGACCAGGGGTGCTATCGTTGTCATATTGTGTTTTTTGTCCCTACAGTAATTCTTCATTTAGTCGTTCTATCGCCGGCCGGCTGCGCCATTCGGACGGGCGTTGCACTCCCCTGCTGGTATAACCGGGCTCACCAACGCCTGCCGGGCAGAAGAATACCGCATGTATTCAAAACAAAACGATATCGTCGCAATGAGCGGCGATCGTATTCTTTTTCGATAGGCGTTCTGTAATCTCCGGGGAGTTCAACTTGACTTTTGCTACACCTATAATTTGCTGCTCCTCATTGATCAGCTGCACAACCTCGCCCGCTGAAAATACTCCGGATACCGCAGCTATTCCAACCGCGAGCAGGCTCTTCCGGTTGTTCAACGCTTTCTCCGCACCTTTGTCAACCTGTATTCCCCCCAGGGTAATTGAGCCGCTTGCCAACCACTTTCTCCTTGCTTTCAAATTAGACTTCCTTGGCTTAAAGGTGGTACCCGCTTTACCCTCAAGCGCGTCGGCAAAAGGGTGCAAACCATTTACACCGGTTATGATCACGCGTATTCCCAAAGAGGTGGCAAGCTTGGTGAACGTGAGTTTGGACAACATGCCGCCAAGGCCCAGCGAACTTTTCTCATTATTCACATAAGCCATAATGGTCTGGTCAATACGGTCAACTGCAGGAATAATCTTTCTGTCGTGATCCATAAACCCGCCTACCGAAGTGCAAATGATCAGGGTATCAGCATCAAAACCTATAGCCACCAGGGTTGATAGTTCATCGTTGTCGGAAAACTTCAGTTCAACATTACTAACGAGGTCATTTTCGTTAACAATAGGAACAATGTTGTTATTCCAGAATTCAAAAAACGTTTCTCTAAGTTGAAGAAATTGGGAACGATTTGAGAAGTGATGGCGTTCACACAACGCCTGCGCAACAGTAATATCGTGTAAAGAGAGGTACTTTTGATACAATTGTATCAACATTGGATTGCCTACTGCGGCAGCAGCCTTTCGCTCCAACAGCGACCCCTTATAGTTATTAAAAAAAGATTTACCGCTTCCAACCGCTCCGCTGGATACGAGTACCATTCGGTAGTCCTTACAAAGTTCGGCGACTTCAGCCGCCAGCCTTTTTATAAAAACCTCGTCTGGTTTGCCGGAGGCATCAGTAATCACCGCAGAGCCCAACTTAATTACCAATACCGGCTTTTGCATGTTTTATTTTTAGCGCTGTAAAATTATAGCTAAGGGCAGCAAATTACCAATAGAGATTATAAAGCTTTGTTGCTTGCTTAAAAGCAAAAGCCCCGGTATATACCAGGGCTTAGAATTGGCAGTACTTTCAAGAATATTATGATGGTAGACTTTTTCTTCTGATATCGATCTTACAACTGTTCCGTGTAAACCGTGCCGATCAAACCACCAAATACCAGGTTTAGTAAGAAGTTCTGGTCATTATTTGGTCCATTCGTTTTTATACTTGCATCTAAATTAATGTCGTCAGAAGCATACACCGAGGAAACAACCCCAGTGAGAGAGCCACCGAGTGCACCATTCTGAATCCGGTCCTGGTCATTCGACGGGCCATTATATTTAACGTTGTTGTTCAAATTTGCGTTCCCGCCCCGCATGGTCCAGGCATTACCCATGTGAACGCTCGAAAAATAACCCATGTTCTGATAGCAGTTATATCCTGAAGTTGTGAAGTCGAAATGCCCTGAAGAACTACCAAAATCAATGACCTGCGAAGATCGGATTGCCAGGTGATTCCTATGTTTCACTACTACATAATATCCGCCCACGGGCACACCCGGGAATAATATCCGTGTTGTTGATCCGTCTGTTTCAACGATAAGTCCGTCGGCTCTTAGGAAGGCTGCCCTGCTTGCCACAATGGTGGAAGGAGATGATGAGTTCCTAAGTTCTACCAATACCCAATCCACGATATCAGGGTGAGCAGCAAAGAAACCTCCGCCAACGCTTTCTGCTCCGCTGTGATTGAATATCGAATTGCTATAGGGATGAGACGATGCATAGTTCTGTAAAACCCCCGATGAGTTAAGAAGGGTGCTCATTTGCCCGGTGGACGGATTATACGCACCTTGTAAAAAAACTTTTCCCGTAAACCACACGCCTGTGCTGCTGGTGGTGGTGGTTCCCGACTCGAATTGTGATGAGTTGTAAACATCCACTCCAAATTGTACCTGCCCGGTCGCATTATAATGCACCCAATCCTGTAATGGGTACGAATCAGTGTTTATTAAAACAGCGTTGTTTGAAGCATCGGAACAATAGTTTGTCTGTGCTGCTCTAACCATATCACGATAGGGATAGCCGGTCGGGGCATAAATTCTGCCGATTACCTTCCTGTAAGTCGATGTTGGTAATCCATGGCCGGAGACTAATTTTCTCCACAGAGCATCTACGTTTGCAAAAAACGTTATTAGGTTGTTATGGTAAGCCGAGGCATCAACCGATGTCTTTGCATCATCCTCGCCCTGCATCCATATAATTGCTTTTAGATCTAATTTATAACCTTGCGCGTCAGCCTGTGCTACTGCAGTAGGCAACCAGGATGAAAACTGCTGCCACCTGATACCTGCTTGATATGGTTGCTGACCGGGCGCCTGCGGTTTCCAGTCTACTGCAAGTGTAGTTCCTCCGACTCCTTGTTTGTAGATGAATCTTTTACGGCTTTGCTGGTTTTCAAGGCTTTTCATAAGCGATGCCTCCGGACCAAACTGGGCAGGATCGGCGTAGTTTTCACACCTCGTGTTAACGCCTACATTCATCGTTTGCCATGTAGCAGAAAAGCCCCCCACACCAGGGTTCCAAATACTCGTATTTGGGTGCACCCCACTATATGAAGCGGCCTGTTGAGAATTCATTTCGCTCGTAGTTGCCCAACCCGTGTTAGACTGACCAATTATTATATAAAATGGAACAACAGTTTGTGCATACGAACCAGAGAAAACGGTAATAGTTACAATTACCAGGATAAACTTTATGGCCCTTAGTTTCAGTTTCTTCATCAATGACACTTCCTTTAGATTGATCGATACTTATCGGCTTAACTGCCAATTTGGAATGAACATACGTTTACACGCAGTTACACTGCCAGCATTAAAAAATATTTACATTGGGTAAATCAAATAAATCATCCAATTAGCAACTGACAAACGGAGGATCTGCAGAATATCAGTCAAAAATTGAGGTGTTAGCACCAACAGTACCGGTACGGGTCACAGGCATTTCTTTCAACCCTCAAATTTGAAACATAGATTATTAGCGCAATGATAAAGTAATATCAACTAAGTAAGCCTTAGCGCTGCATTAAATTATACTTAAACAAACCTGATATATAATCAATTAAGCATCAGTTTAATTGATAAACTTCTTGAAATTTCCCGTTCTGAATAGTAAATATCAAAACGATAACGAGCGGGGGAGGGGCAAACTTTGGAGAACTCTGCAAGCAACTAAATTAATGGTAGCCAAGACCGTGCACTTGTGTTTGCTTGCTTTTATACTGTTGCTTTTTTTTGTAACCTTACGCCGATGAAAGGGCTGCCTTCCTCTTTATCCACACCCGGGAAAAGCCCTGCAATCGACTAAGGTAACCTGCATTTGAACATGAGTCAATTCGGTTGCTTGAAGTTCAACAGAGAAGCACAGCGTTTATATTATGAATCAACATCCCAGTTCAAGGAGCTTTAGCAGCATCTTACAATTTATTCGCCTGGCAATAAGAGGGGGCGAACAAGACTTCACTCAGGGGAGTATCAGAAGAGCCGTTTTCTTACTTGCAATACCAATGATACTCGAGATGTGCATGGAGTCGGTGTTTGCTGTGGTAGACATTTTTTTTGTTGGCAAGCTTGGCCGGGATGCAGCAGCTACAGTCGGGTTAACCGAGTCAATGCTTACGCTTATTTACTCCGTTGCTATCGGGCTAAGCATGGCCGCCACTGCGCTTGTTGCGAGGAGGGTTGGTGAAAAGAACAGCGAAGAAGCAGCCAGGGCCGGGGTTCAATCTATACTTGTTGCATTGGCAGTCACCATCCTGATCAGCATAGCCGGTGTTGTCTTTGCCCGACCGATTCTTATATTTATGGCAGCGCCGGAAGGGGTACTCGCAATTGGTGTCCCCTATATGCGGATTATGTTTGGCAGCAGTATCGTTATCATGTTGCTGTTTCTTATTAATGGCATTTTCAGGGGAGGAGGTGATGCATCGATTGCGATGCGCAGCTTATGGCTGGCAAACATTTGCAACATTATACTTTGTCCTGTTTTAATCTATGGACCAGGGCCGCTTCCCGCTTTTGGACTGACGGGTGCAGCAATTGCAACGACAATCGGCAGGGGCACGGGAGTATGTTACCAATTGCATCACCTGTTTAAAGGCAACGGCGCATTGACGATACGCAAGGAACATTTTATTCCCGATCCGGCGATTATCCGTTCGATACTGAAGGTTTCATCTACCGCCACCGTACAGTTTATCATTGGTTCGGCGAGCTGGATCTTTCTAGCCAGGCTGATCAGCAGTTTCGGCAGTGATGCCCTTGCCGGTTATACGATTGCGGTGCGGGTCATCGTATTTTTTATCCTGCCGGCCTGGGGGCTGAGTAATGCCGCCGCTACACTGGTCGGTCAGAACCTTGGAGCAAAGCTTCCGGAACGTGCCGAAAAAAGTGTTTGGAAAACGGCGCAATACAACATCATCTTTATGGTGTTTGTAACAATCATCTTTTTCTTTTTTGCCGAGCCGATCATTTCGATATTCACCCGGCAGATCAATGTTGCCACCATAGCTGTCGAGGCTTTACGGGTTGTTAGCATAGGGTACGTAGGGTATGGCCTCGGTATGGTGCTCATGAATGCATTCAATGGAGCGGGTGATACCCGAACACCAACCTGGATAAACCTTTTTGGCTTTTGGGCCTTCCAGATCCCGCTTGCTTATTTCCTGGCAAAGCAGATCGATCTCGGTCCAAAGGGAGTATTTTGGGCGATCGTAATTGCAGAATGCCTGATTACTTTAGTTACACTATACCTGTTCAGAAGAGGGACCTGGAAAACCGTCAAGATATAGTCCGCTACGGCCACGGCTTACAAAGCCAAACGGGAAAACTATGTCCATGGTGGTAATTGTTAACATCAACAACAGAATTTTGCTATGCCCAACTATGTTAGTTCCCAACAATTGCGGCAGTTAACCTTCTTTTCGCTGCTGGTTTTCCTGTTTATCTTCCTGTTTTTACAAATTTCTTCTTTCTTACCGGCCCTGCTCGGTGCAATTACCCTTTATGTGCTGCTTCAGAAAAAAATGCACTGGCTCGTAAATGAACGCAAATGGAACAGCAAGGTGGCGGCAGGTATTTTGTTGCTGCTATCTTTCCTGGTTGTGCTGGTACCCACGTGGATCATGGCGAATATGATCTCTTCACGCCTTGCCGGTGTGATCCGGAATTCGGAACAGGTGGTGGCAGTGATCAATAAAACCTTACATTTTATCGAATTGAAGTTACACCTTAAACTACCCGATCCTGATGAAGGTGGCATCAATAAAACAGTTACATCCTCGCTGCCACGTGTACTGGGTGCAACGTTCAATACGGTCACCTCTATTGTAATCATGTACTTCGTTCTTTATTTCATGCTGGTCAGCACGAAAAGCATGGAAAAGTGGTTACACGAATACATCCCGCTTAAGCAGCACAACGTAGACCTGGTAGCGCACGAGATGCGGACGCTGGTGATATCCAATGCACTCGGTATACCATTGGTTGCTGCACTACAGGGACTTGTGGCGCTTGCGTGCTATGTTTTTTTAAGGGTTCCGGATGTTTGGTTCTGGTTCCTGTTTACCTGTGTTGCCTCAATGTTGCCATTTGTTGGTGCAGCGCTGGCATACGTCCCCCTAAGCCTGGTGTTGTTTTCCCGGGGTGAAAACTGGAAGGGCATTATCCTGCTGATCTATGGCATTGCTATCATAGGCAGCGTTGATAATATTTTCAGGTTTGTGCTTCAAAAAAAGCTCGGTAATATTCACCCGTTGATTACCGTCTTTGGTGTGATCATCGGCATCAACCTATTCGGTTTTATCGGCCTCGTTTTCGGCCCTATACTGATCTCGATGTTTATTCTTCTGGTTAAGATTTATATGAACGAATTTGTTAAGGACAGTACCCCGTCGGAGGAGCAACTGAAAGCCTAAACTTTGTATTTTCAGGTGGTTTTAATAGCACCCCTACAATATTTTACCTACTTTAGCTGTTAGCTATTTGAATTAGATCACTATAACGAATCCTTCCAGGCAACATATGCAAAGCATTTTCAAGTTCGTTCCGGGATTAATGATAGCTGCCGTATGTTCGGCTTTCAACCCGGCAATCGCAGGAGAAAACGGGAATCTTCCTGACGACAAAAACATGCCGTCCCTGCTTTCTTCCTCAATCGGTTCACCCGCTTTCGTGCGTCATTGCGACTCGGTTTATGAAAGTATCGGTTTACTTACCTATGGTCTTGAAAGAGACGTTTTCTCGAAAGCTTATAAAGGTTACCAGTACCTTCTGAATAAGGGTATGCTCCGTAAGACCCATGTATTAACCATTTGCGATTATAGCCAGAGCAGTAACAACAAACGGTTGTACGTCATTGACCTGAAAGAAGGCAAACTCCTGTACAATACTTATGTTTCGCACGGCAAAAACAGCGGCGAAGAATTTGCCACGAGTTTTTCAAACATCAACAATTCGAATAAAAGCAGCCTGGGATTTTTGGTTACGGCTGAAACATATTCGGGCAAAGCGGGCTATAGCATGCGGTTCGATGGTATGGAAAGAGGTGTTAACGATAAGGTGAGGGTGCGCGATATTGTTTTACATGGTTCCCGTTTTGTAAATGAGCGTTTCATGGATATGCGCGGGGCGATTGGCAAAAGCCTCGGCTGCCCTGCGGTTCCACTGGTTCAGGCCAAAAAGATCATTGATGCCATTAAAGGCGGTTCGTGCTTTTATGTTAGTCATCCTGACGATTGGTACACGCGGACTTCCACCATTCTGAACGCCAATGTCGACTACATGTTGAGCCCCGGAGCAACGGCAGTAAACACCAGCCCGGCCGTTCTTACGCCTGAATCGATAGAACATACCGCATCCCCGGCTAAAATGCTGCAGTAACAAGTTCTTCCTTATGATATTCAGCCCCTGACGAAGGGGCTTTTTTGTGCGTATAGGGATTCACGGATTGGCGGATTGCGGATTGGCGGATTAAGACCATTTACAAACGATAGCACAAGCATCAAACTTTCGAAAGTTGTTGGTGACAACACCAACAACGGCGGGTGTGATCGCGGAATGCGGATTGGGAATTGAGGTATTGGGTCTTAGGGTAATGGGGTATTGAGGTATTGGGGTATTGAGGTATTGGGGTATCGAGGTATTAAGGTATTGGGTATTAGAGTATTAGGGTATTGAGTCTGGGTAATGCTAAAAACTACAGTCAGGCATGCTAGCATTATACCCCGGTTGTTGTTTGAGGTGATGCCAACAATCCTGAATGCCGGCACTGGCAAACAGAAGACGCCACAGGCATTGCCGTTGAACTGAGCGTAGCAACGATGTCTCCACAGAGAGGTCCGCCGGTCACCAAAAAAAAGTAGAAAAAATCGTTTACATGACGATTACGCAGGCTATTACCTGGAACAGTATGCCAATGACAAAACCCCAAATGATCTCCACGGGGTGATGATCGGAAACTGCCAGCCGCGCGGTACAGACCAGGCCGGCAACGATAGTTGCTATGCTGATTGGTACACCCATGGGGTCGAATGTGTACAGGCCTACCAACAGCATAAACGCAAGTACACCTCCCACGCCAAGCGCATGCATGCTTATTTTGAAATAACTGTTCGCCATTAAGGCTGCGGATGTGGTTAAAAACAGGCCGAGTAGAAACGAGACGAGGATCAGGGGATTCTCCGTTTGGTATGTCAGTAAAAACCAAACGGAGAACCCCCTGATCCTGGTCTCGTTTCTACTCGGCCTGTTTTTAACCACATCCGCAGCCTTAATGGCGAACAGTTATTTCAAAATAAGCATGCATGCGCTTGGCGTGGGAGGTGTACTTGCGTTTATGA
>JASLBT010000078.1 GCA_030146445.1 Segetibacter sp.
ATAAACGGGAAACCTGCAGGGAGGCAAACCGCTCAAGGCAGGATTTACGATTCAGGTCTCGACCAGTTTGGGCCACACTCGCGCATCATCAGCCCTTACCAGGTACAAAGCGAATACAACTTTGTACGTGGCGGCGATCTCGACGAGTTGCGTATTTACGACAGGATGTTGTCAGATGAAAACATCGTGCAGCTTTCTAAAAACCAGGTGCCCGAACAAATACCCCTGCTACACCGCGACCTGGATAACCGCATTTGGCGCGATGAATGGTGGACCAGGCATGGATGGAACCTGCCCAACGAAGCTCCTCAACTGTTGGTTTCTAAAAATGTGAGCATCAGGAAAGTGGAAGTACATAAAGTGGAAGATGTGAAACGCTGGAACTGGAAAGCCAACGATGGCATTCGCGAAACCACCTGGCCTGGAGTATACAACATGTCGCGCCTGCCCGGTCGTTACGACTATTTTGTGCTGCCCGACTGGGACACTTACTCCACTTCGGGCCAGTCGGTGAAATTTATATTACCGGACGAACCATGGAATCACGTGGAGGTATGGGGAACAGCATGGGGGCAACTGACATACGAAAAAGAACGACTTTACGATACCACCTTTGCACTACGAAAACAGCACCAGGTCAAATCTTTTCATGGTGTCAACGAGGCAAAACAGGGTGGTACAATCCGGTTCGATAACGCATTACAGGAAGAGCCTATCGGTGAGCTTGGCGTTTATCACGTGCACACCGGCAGGGCCCCACAGAACCGTCCCGGCGAAACGTTTACACTTGCTCCCGCTGGCGCTTCGTTGAACGATACGGCCTTAAATGAGCTTGCAGCTTTTATAAATGGACGGTATCCCGCTGATGAGCGTACGAAAATGATGGGTGTACCAAAGGGAACCCCTGCTTCGAAAGAAGTGGAAAAGGTAGCCGGCAAAAGTCTGCCCATTATCCACCTGATGATCCCTTATTCGAGCCCGCAAAACAGCGGACTCGATGGTGTTGAAATTGAACTCCCGGGTTTAAAAGTGAAGCCGACGCACAATGGTTTATTTCCGCTGAACATCCGCGTTAAGGATCCCTTGTGGCAAATGCGAGACCTTGCCGATATCAGCTTTTCCGTAAAGCCCGGTGAGCCTCATACCTTATGGATCGATACCCGCGACCGCATCTTACCCGAAGGGCGTGCCCTGTACATTTCGATAGCAGGTGCAGCAGACCTCGGATCGGGATTTTTGAACGGCGCGCAGGTACGTTTGCTTTACAAAGCTAAAAGGGAGGCGCTTGCTGAACATGAAGCCGACCGCATCACCCAGGTTCGTGACCTTTATGGTTTCACAGTTGAAGAGCGGCCCAATACACCCCGGCTTAATCTTGCTAACCGGTTTTATGCCGACGACAGCGACTTGCTGAAAGCAAACCCGGATCACTGGCTCGGTAAAGCTTACCGTTATGTGCTGTCGAACAACGTTAAGGACAGGCCCGAATATAAGATCGCTTTACCTCCGGCGGGAGTGCCCGAATGGGCGTTTCTCCAGGTCGAATACCTGCGGCATCTTGCGCGAATCGTTAACCACTATATCGACAACCGGCAAATAGCAAACGGCGAATTTGGTGGCGGACTATCCGATGACGACGACCTTACAAATATGTTTGCCGGAACAGCATTAATGGGTATTGAACCGGAAAAGACACTCCGGTCGCTACGCCTGATGATGACCGGTTTTTACGACCAGGAACGCGACCCATATCATTCGCCGTTACGACAAAGGAGCCTGCCTTTAATTACAAACGGGCTCGCGACCATCAACACCGATCTCCTGCATGCTTATGAAGATGGAGTAGAAGCAATCGGCCAGTTGCAGTTGCTCGACTATGGCAATCCTTTGCATATCAATCATGGTATGGAAGTGGCCAAAAGAGTACTTAACGACGTGACGCAGATTAATTCCGCCGGGCATCGGCACTTCAGGTCGCGTTTTTATGGCGGTACTCAAATGTCGAAGGACGAACCCTGGCAATGGTCGGGCGCTCATTCGTACCATATGCTGCATACGGCCTATTTGCTGGCACTTTACAACAGCAATCCACTATTACAGAAAATGATCGTTGAAGTTGCTGACGGCCTGCTGGCGCACACCGATGAAAATGGAAACGTGTACACCGAAATCAACTTTGATACCGACGAAGTACGCGGAAAAGCGGGTGCACAGAATACATGGCAGGTGTTTAAAGCAGCTTATGACATTACACGTGATGCCAAATACCTCAAGGCGGTGGGCGTTTCCAGGGGTACGGGCACCAACAGTTTCAACAAAGACAGCCTTGTAGCTAAGTATACCGAAAGGATCAGGGATCTGGGTGCCCGTGAATACATCAATACGCAGGGAACGGTTTGGATAGACCGGGTAGTTGCCCCACATAACGACCTTCAAACCGACAGGTTGGGCGGGGTTGCCTTATGGCGTATCAATAACATTTACCCACAACATTACGTGGGTTGGAAAATGAATCACCCAGCCACTTTTGAAAGCCTAGGCCTTTTTATTGCTAAAGCAAACCCCTCAGCCATAAACATTATTGCTTATAATCTCGAACAAAGACCCGTAACAGCAAACATGACGTTATGGAACATCAAACCGGGCCGCTGGCGTATACACCAAGGCGTCGACGACAACGAAGACCAGCAATTCGATCAATCACCCACAACAAGGATGGTTGATCTTGAAAGAGGCGACAGCATTGCTTTAGCGTTCCCGCCCCGGAAGAATTTGCTTGTTCAACTTCAGCTGGTTCAGGAAAACAAGATGGGCTATGATAAACGTGCGGATGTCGGCATCGGTACAACTGATGTGAAAATAAAAGGTAATGAGGTTGCCGTTCGTGTTTACAGTCTTGGCGCAATAGATGCACCTGCAACAACACTTAACATTAAAGATGCAAACGGGCTCATCGTTGCCACTGCTGATGTGCCCGCTATCAAAGCGCCGCTGAACCTTGTTCCACAGTGGACAGAACTAAAGATCAGGGTGCCCGCAGGTACAGACCTGGGCAAGGGAAGTGTTCAATTGGATCCCGGAAAAAAAATGCAACAGATCACGCGCTTGAACGACCATTTTAAATGGTAGTTGTTGGAACGATGTAGCAACTTATTCAATAGGGGGTTTAAGTAACCATAAACGAAATCAGGAACAGGAAAAATCACCGGAACCTCCTGCTATCGCATTACTATCTTTCTATTCAACAAAAAGAAGAAAACCAGGAAGACATATGAACTTAAAACAACAGCCAAAACTGAAGCTCTACTTATTGAGCTTAATTGGTGCAGGAACTTTTTGCCTGATTTGGATCAGCTTGATTTCTGCCAAAGGCATCACGGACCCTGCTCAAACCATAACATGGAAACTTCATAGTACGGGCAAAGTCGGCACTTTCAAGCCAGTTGTATTGGGCAAGCCGTTGGTGAAAAAAAACCCTGGTGGAACTGCGATATTTTTCAACGGTGTTAACGACGGGCTCATTTTCCCGGCCATACCAATCGAAGGTTGGACACGTTTCACCATCGAAGCCCTCTTTAATCCCGCTGCTGATGGCCCGTCAGCACCGCGGTTTATGCACTTTGAAGACAAGGATGGTAACCGGGGTACAATGGAAATTCGCGTCACTCCGGGAGGAACATGGTACCTCGACACTTTTTTAAAAAATGGCAAAACCAATAAGGGGCTTACTTTGATCGATTCAACAATTCTGCATCCAGCCGGCAAGTGGTACTGGGCTGCGCTGGTTTATGATGGAAAGAAAATGACCAGTTATGTAGACGGGCGGAAAGAACTTGAAGGAGAGGTGAACTTTGTGCCCGTCTCCGCAGGTCAGCTTGCACTTGGGGTTCGTTTGAATAAAGTAAACTGGTTCAAGGGGCAAATAAAGGAGATCCGCTTTCATCCCGCAGCTCTCGACCAAATGGCACTACAGCGCCAGTAATCACAGCAAAAGCCCCCGACCTGGCTCTTATACTCCTTTTCGATATTTTTTGGCCGCCAGCTACAGTGCCTTGAAGGATCTTTGGTTGCGACGCTCCGTTTTGTCTTTTGGTACTTTGTGGTGCGGTACAGCCAACGGAATGCTGCTCTTTATTACCGGAGATATTATGAATTCCTCTTAGATGTCGCAACGGAATACCCCATTCATCAAAACATTTTACGAGCCTGAGTTCTAAACCTGAGCCTTGGTTTCAGTAAGCACGTTTGCCGTTGCAGTATGATGGTACAACGGCACCATCCTTTGTACGATTCGGGTTTGGCTTATTAGCTGATTTTGAATGCACTTCGGGAACGATTGCGTAGGTTTAATCGGCGTTTAATTAAACTATCTTAATGTTTGCTTAGCTTGTATCCAATTAGACCCTTCACGATTTAAAACTTTTGTAAGCTGTATGAACATTAATGCTACTCCTCGGGCGTGCGCCCTCCTGCGCATTACTATGGGATTACTTATGGGAATCCTGGTTTTAACCCCGAACATTTCATTTACACAGGAGCTGGTAAATATTACCGGTACGATCTCCGACGGTAGAACGAATGCCCCGTTACCCGATGTGTCGGTTATTGTAAAAGGTTCGGGAACTGGTGCGAAAACGGGCGCCAATGGTGAATATTCAATTCGTGCAAAAAAAGGCGACGTACTCGTATTTTCTTTCGCCGGTTATGAGACTTACGAAGTGCCTGTTGAGAATGTGCGAAGCATCAACTACACTTTAAAAGAAAACACCTCGAAACTGGAGGAAGTAGTTGTAATTGGTTATGGAAGTGTAAGACGTAAAGACCTTACCGGGTCCGTTGCGTCTGTTTCGGGACGGCAGATCGCCGCAGTACCTGTTGCAAATGCGGCACAAGCGTTACAGGGAAAAATACCCGGTGTTAATGTAACCACGCAGGATGGCCGGCCAGACGCATCAGTTTCTATCCGGGTACGTGGTGGTGGTTCTATCTCCCAAAGTAATGAACCTTTGTATATCGTTGACGGGTTCCCGGTTAGTTCGATAAATGATATTCCGCCAAACCAGATTGAAAGTATTGATGTTTTAAAAGACGCTTCCTCTACAGCGATATATGGCGCGAGGGGTGCAAATGGGGTTATCATCGTAACAACCAAAAGTGGTAAAAGTGGTAAGCTAACGATCAGCTACGATAACTTCGTTCAGCTCAATGAACCTACCAAGTACCTCGAAACAATGAGCGCCTATGATTATATAGCCTACAATTGGGCGTACTCAAAGGCCATCACCGACAACTATGCAAGAGCATGGGAAATGCTGTGGGGCATCGGTAGCTCAGCGGTTACTTACAATAATCCTGAAGGCATAGATTACTACAAGAATGTAAAAGCAACAAATTACTCGAGAGAAGCCTACGGACGTTCCGTTTCGCACAACCATAACCTGAGTATCAGTAATGGAAATGCCAAAACCAAATACATGCTTACTGCGAGTCTGACCGATAATCAGGGCATGAAAATCAATTCGTATTTCAAACGGGCAAACGCAGCTTTTAAACTTGATCAGAAGCTAACCAATAAACTTAATTTATCATTCGATACCCGTTTTACAAGCATCGAGAGAATGGGAAATGAAGGGACAACAAACGGTAAGGGTTCCATCTTATCGTCTTCGTACCAGTTCAGGCCCATTGCAACTGCGGATGTACGTGGTGAACTTGATGATAGGAAGAATACGCAGCTTGGTCTGTACGACCGTGTTTTGCAAGACATCTACAATCCGGTTGAATTAATGAGAGACTTCTTTCCAGCTGGTAAGGAGCGGTCTATCCGTTCAAACGCTTCTTTAACGTGGACGATAGTTAGAGGATTAAGCGCCAGGTCAGAATTTGGTTACAACCTGTTCTGGAACCGTGCTAAAACATGGTCCGGTGCAACATTTAACAATTACCTCGATGCTGCAGGTAATAAGACCTTTGCCGGGAATGCATCGATCTCCACGAGCGAAGGTTGGCAGTATCGGTGGGTGAACACCTTAAATTACCAGGTCGCAGGCTTAGGAAGCGCACACAATCTTAGCGTTGTAGTAGGCCAGGAAATCAATAATTCGCATGCAGAAGGCACATCGATGTTTGGTAACCGGTACCCCGTATCATTTACCAGGGAGCGCGCTTTTGCCACTATGGATCAATACCTCGGGGGTACATCAAACCAGAACTTTGGTTTTAGCTCAAACGCCGCATTCCCAAATAGGTTACAGTCCTACTTCGGACGTGTGAACTACACCTTGCTCGACAAGTATCTTTTCACAGCAACACTCCGGTCCGACGGATCATCGAGGTTTGCACCCGAAAATCGCTGGGCATATTTCCCGGCAGCAGCAGTAGCCTGGAGAATGAGCAGCGAATCTTTTCTCAAAGATGTTTCCTGGTTAGATAACCTGAAACTACGCGCCTCTTATGGTTCAGTTGGTAACGATGGTATCAGTCCCAGCCTGTGGCAAACTATATGGAACTCAAGTGGTCTTACCGGGTATTCCATCAACGAGGCCAGGCAGCCAGCATATGCACCAGCATCAACACTGGCTAACCCGAACCTGAAATGGGAAACAACCATTACCCGTAACCTCGGCCTGGATTTCGCTGTTTTGGACAATAGGATCTCGGGAAGCGTTGAAGTTTATAAAAACACAACGAAAGACCTGCTTATGTTAACTCCTCCGCCAGCCATCACGGGTTTCACAGGCACTTACGAGAATATCGCGAGGACCAGCAATCAAGGGCTTGAACTTTCACTTGCCGGCGACCTGGTTCGCAGCAAAGATTTCAACCTGAGCGCCAGTCTTAATGTCGCTTTCAACAGGGGTAGGATCGATGAACTTGCACCGGGTGTAAATGGTCTGTATAGGTCAAATTGGGGTTCTACCATGACACAACCTAACACAGGTGATTATGTATTGCAGGTAGGCAAACCTGTCGGCCAGGTGCGCGGCTATACTTACGATGGTTGGTACACCACTGATGATTTTACTTACGCAAATGGTGTTTATACATTAAATAAGTCAAAAGGGATTGCCGACATTGGTGCAGGTATTCTTGGTACCGTATATGGCACCAACAGCAACAAGCCCGCGGGCCAGGTGGCTTACCCCGGCGTCATCAAGTTTAAGGATATGAATGGCGATGGTGTTGTCAACGAAAAAGATGTAACCGTCATCGGCGACATGAATCCTAAACACATCGGCGGATTTAGCCTGAATGCATCCTACAAACATCTCGACTTTGCCGCAAACTTTAACTGGAGCTATGGCAACAAACTGTATAACGCAAACTACCTCGCAGCCTTTTACGGAAGCAAGGAAGACGGTCTTTATAAAAACCGGCTTGATTATCTGTCCGGCTCCTACAAGATCTACGATATACAAAACGGTGATCTCGTAAAGGTAACAGAGCCCGAAAAGTTGAATGCGCTAAATGCAAATGCAACTACTTTTCTACCTTTTCATGAAAACCCCGTTGTATCTACACTCGGTATCGAAGACGGTTCGTTCCTTCGTTTAAACACCATAACATTGGGCTACAGTTTACCTGAAAGCATGCTCGAAAAAATTCATATCACAAGATTGCGTTTCTTCGGTTCCATATACAACGCTTTAACAATCACAAATTACAAAGGACTCGATCCGGAGGTGAATGCGAATACCAGCCAGGGGGGTGCACAATACCCTACGACCGGTCTTGATTGGGGTGCCTATCCCCGTGCCCGGTCATTCACTGTGGGCTTGAACTTAGAATTCTAAACCTCCTTAAATTATTGCCATGAAAAAAGTTTTTTATATACTCTTAGCTTCACTGATCATGTCGGGGATATCCTGTAAAAAAGGCTTTCTCGATGTTCAGTCACCTTCCTCCGTTGACCAGGATTTTGTTTTCTCCTCACCAAGCGAAAGCTTCAAAGTGCTGGCAGGTTGTTACGATCTCTGGCGCGGCGGTAACAATAGTTTGTTCTACGATATCGATGTTGTCGGTTCCGATGCAGAAACTCATCCGGAAAGCTACGATGCCCAATTGCGTCATATTCCGGAGGGACTTTATGCAAGTGAAATCTCCATCGACTTTGCCGATGCGGTTGGTGGCTGGTTAAACATGTACCGCGTGGCAAACCGGGCAAACATCATCATGGATGCAATTAGCAACAAAGAAGAATATAAATCTGCTGTTGCTGCCGGCAAGGCAAACGACTGGACACAGATGTACGGTGAGGCTGCTGTGTTCCGTGCATTCGCATACCATAACCTTATTCGCTATTTTGGCGATGTCCCATACTATACCTTCCCTATTACCAGTTCAAAACAGGTAGATAGCGCAAGGCTTATATCAAGAGATATTATCTATGATGGCGAGATCGAAAGCCTGAGCAAAGCCGAATCACTTATGTACCGGCTTGGCGAGGGTGGCATTAACGCCGAACGTTTTTCCCGGACATTTGCATTAGGCCTAATGGGAAAGATGGCATTATATGCCGGTGGCTACGGACTACGTCGTACGGACTTCGACTATGGAAATGTGACGTTTACCCAAATAGGAACTGAAATGTGGGAGTCGAAATATGTTCGTCGCACCGATTACAAGAAGTATTACGAAATTGCCAGAACGAGCCTGAAAGCTGCTATCGACAACGCAGGTTCTGCTTATTTGATCACCGCAGATACCAGGGGGGCAGGTTACAACAACCCCTTCCAGTTGAACTTTCAGTACAATATGAATTTAACTACAAGCCCGGAGTCGCTTTTCGAAATAGGCGAAACACAGGCGTCGTTTTCTGAACGTCCATATGCGTTTGGGCGTCCATCGAACGGCGGTAGCTCAAATGCATATCCCGCTAAGTCGTATGGCCAAAGCCGGATGCACCCGTCTTTCTATTATGGAGACTACGACCCGAAAGACCTTCGCAGGGACGTGACGATTACCGTTACTGCAAACTCCGGATCTGCGTCAGAAGTGTTGATCGACTTTTCACCAGGATCTCGCGACAAAGGTGGTTTGGCAAACAACAAATGGGATGAAAGTCGGATGCCGAACCCGTACACCGCCAGCCAGCGCCAGTCAGGCGTAAACTGGACCATGATGCGGATGGCCGATGTTATACTGATGCTTGCGGAAGCACATGCTGAATTGGGAGATGAAGCATCCGCAAAAAATGAATTGAGAAAAGTGAGAAGCCGTGCATTTGCGCAGGCAGATCAAACGGATAAGGTGATTAATTACATCAATGCATTAAGTGGAGACGCTTTGAAAGAAGCTATACTGCAGGAGCGTAAACTGGAGCTCGCGGGTGAAGGTTATCGTCGTGAGGACCTGATCAGAACCGGTAATCTTCCAAGAAAGATAAAGGAACTACGCGATGCACAAACAGCAGTGATTGATGGTTTAAAAACAAGAGGTTATTATACGTTTCCAAATGGAAATACCATTTCGAATTATATCTATGTGAAAAGAGTGAATGTAGCCGATCTGGGTATGACCAAAATGTTGACCACGCAAAATGATGTCCCCGAAACAGATCCCACTTTCCCTGTTAAGTTCCCCAGTTGGAGAGGCACTTCCGACTTATGGACCAACCTCGGCTATACTGCTTCTTCAGGAACCCGAAACCTTGCTATCAAGGGGCTATTTAACTACATCGATCCGAGCGGCGCCGAAGCAGCTGCTTTAATCGCCGAGGGATACACGAAGACGCCATGGGGACTAAACATCGTAACCTACGAAGGGCAATATACAACCAACATTTTCAAAGGTTATACTGATGCATATTATGCTGCGGGAGCCCCTCCACGCTACTTGTTACCATTATCTTCAGAAACAGTGTCCAAGTCTAATGGCCTGATCTCAAATGGTTATGGTTTTTAATTAATAAGCAGGTCTAATTTTAATAAGGATAGTCGTCATGTATGGGCGATTATCCTTTTTATTTATCAGGATTTGCAAAGTGATGGCTAGTTTACAGGTTGATACATATCGCCTGAATCGTTGTTGTGCAAGGCGGCACCGTAGGTTAAGACCGAAATAAACCTTGTGTTATGG
>JASLBT010000133.1 GCA_030146445.1 Segetibacter sp.
GTTGATCGGAAGCGAACCCGGACTGTGAGAAGGGGATCGTGCCGTGAAACCGGTGTTTTTTTCAAATCCCTGTTGGTACTCCAGGATAGAGACACGCAAGGAGATGTATTTAACCGGCTAAAGTCAGAAGGTGTACAGAATGCGATATTCGTTCGGCCTGCCGACACCGGCCAGCAGCCGCCGCTAAAATGGGGTAAACCGGAAACTTAAAAAAAGGATTAAGGACATCAGCAGAGCACCCTGCCAGTGTTTTTGACAGCATTCGCAGATGAAATAAAAAAGCCGGTAGATCGTTACCGGCTTTTTTATTGATCAAGTTGTCGGGATTACTTCCGGGGATCCAAAGCTTCGGTGATCCTGGCGGAAACGTCCTGCAAGTGATATTTGCTCAATTTGTCGGTTGTAGCTGGAATGGCAGCAAGCACCTCGGCATTTACCATTCTCAGGTATGCCCTTGCGATGGAAGGAATATCGGTGTTCTTAATATTTGGAGCAAGAGCCGCAAACTGCGGGGGCAAACCTGCAGTGCTTGGCACGGTCGGGCGTAACAGGCCCGCAACAATGTCAACATAAGTTTTCTGAAGGTTTCTGCGCCACTGGTCGATTGGCTTTTTGCTCCTTAGTTCTGTCCATATGCTGTTTTTAAGATCCGTCATCATCTCGTCGAGAGAGTAAGCTTCAGATCCAAAACGATTAGTCGAAACAAGCATTCTGTTTAGGCGGGCATTACTCAAAAGACTGCTCAATGCATTCGTCTGAACGGTTTGCACTGACTCATTATTAACAGGTTGCGTGATCTTGTTCAATATGTCTTTTTCCACGAGCCACATTGGTGTTGAAAACACCTGTTTGTCTAAAAAAGCCATGGCAGCTTTTTGCGAAGACTTGGGTGATGGCTCATAAACATTTCCTTCTTCCTCGATGCTTTTAAAAGTCTCTTGAATTCCGCCGACTGATTTCGCAACATGGTTTACATACCGGTTAAACTGGCTGACTACCTGCCCATACATCCCGGAAAGGTTACGATAAGTATCACCTTCTTTTTTGGTCCATTCAGGTAAATTTTTCAATACTGTTTTAAGGTTTTGAATTCCATATTCGCTGGCTTTTGTGCTGTTGTCGCTCAGGTCCTCTGTTTGTGCGCGTGGATCGTTGTTAGATCCTTCCCCACCAAACCACAATCTTGGATTTTTAGAGAGCCTGTCGAGTACCCATTTATTCACGATCTTCCTGTCTTCTTCAACCGATTTTGCTCCGGTCCAGCGATATCCCCACTCAATAGCCCACTTGTCGTATTCGCCGATACGGGGGTACAATCCTTTGCTGCTAATGTTGTCTTCGGGCTGTGCGACATAGTTAAAACGCGCATAGTCCATAATTGAAGCGGTATGCCCGTTAGCCTCAACCCAGGCTTTATTTCTGAGGTTTTCTACCGGTGTTTTGCTGCTGCTACCCATGTTATGGCGTAAGCCGAGGGTGTGCCCCACTTCGTGAGACGAGACAAAGCGGATCAGCTCTCCCATCAGGTCGTCGTCGAATTCCATTTTTCTTGCACGGGGGTCAACTGCGCCGGCCTGGATCATGTACCAGTCGTGAAGCAGCTTCATAACATTGTGGTACCAGCCAATGTGGCTCTCCAGGATCTCTCCGCTCCGTGGGTCATGTACCTGCGGACCATATGCATTTTGCGTTTCGGAGGCGAAGTACCTCAGGACGGAAAAACGAGCGTCCTCGAGACTCATGGTAGGATCGTTCTCAGGCCATTCTTTTCCAACGATGGCATTCTTCCAGCCGGCTTTTTCGAAGGCAACCTGCCAGTCGTTGATACCCTGTATTAAGAAAGGCCGCCATTTACGCGGGGTTGCAGGATCAATATAATAGACAATCGGTTTCTTTGGTTCAACGAGTTCGCCGCGCAGATATTTGTCAACGTCCTCCGCTTTCGGCTCAAGTCTCCACCGGATAGCAAAAATGGTGTTGTCTACGTTTTGCTGGTTGTCGTTATACTCAACAAAGCGGTCAGCAAAATAACCCACACGAGGATCATAAGTGCGGCGACTCATGGGTTGCGGAGGCAGCAACTGCATGGAGGTATTTAGTTCGAGCGTAACTGCACCTGCCGCGGTAGCTGCCGGTAAACTTGTAGATGGAAATGGAGACGGCGAAGCGAAGGGGCTGCTGGCCGAAGCATTGTAAGTTTTAACGGTTCTGATCTCGGTGTTGATCGGAAAGGTAGATATCTTATCAATATATGAACGATCGGATGCGAGTACAGTCAGGCTGTATTGGCGTTTTGCCCTTGCATCGAGACCTACCACCTGGTTATCACCTTTGAAGAAGTCGGTTACATCTATAATTACCGAATTGCTATCCCGGCCCAGTGCTTTTATATCGAATGCTGCTGCGATTGGCTCAACATTACTGTTTTTTACGGCTATTGAAATGGGTTGTGATGAGTCTGATGCCACGTTAACCGTGGTGACCACACGCATAAATACCCGGTCGTCTGGTCCTCTTTCAAACCTTACCGTCTGGGTGTTCACTTCTTCTCCACCATAACCCGCACCCGTCGCACTTTTACTAACGCGTGTTACCGCAATGATCTCTCTTCCAAAAACAGTTTCAGGAATTTCAAAGTAGTATTTGTCCTCAACTTTGTGTACAGCAAATAAACCCTTTTGACTGATCGCCTTATTCGTAATCACCTCTTTGAAGGGTTTAGGGCCCTTTTTTGCAGCCGACAAAGCCCCTCCGGAAGTTGGCAGTCCGGCAGGTAAAGAAGGAGCCGGTCGTTGCTGCGCTATAGAGACCTCTGCTACGCCACCCAACAAACACAGTAATAGAAGTTTTTTCATAAATGTTTAAACATTATTAGTTGCCGTGAAGATACTAAACGCATACTATTACCATAAAGTTAAATTGGTGAACATCAGCCTAAGAAAACCCTGTTTTCACCCTGGTGAGAGAGGCTTATGGCAAGGTGCGAAACCTGGATATTTTCGGTTTTCCGGTGGTCGGAAACCTGTTCGTGGCTCTTTAAGACCAGCTGTTCCCCGCAACCACCGGGCCAGTACCTAATCGCAAACGCGGAGTAAAACGGGGGATTAAAGGATCATCCGGATCTGTACAGTAGCTTCCACATGTTCTACACGAAATGGATCTTCTCTCCGTTGGTAGATGAGGTGTCACTATTGAGAACAGCTAGCCCCAGGTTTCAGGTCGATGCCCGGGACCTGATCACCATCGCTTTCTTTGCCGTATTTAATCAGTTTTACCCCGATTTTACCCACGGATCTAAAAAAATTAAAAGAAACTTAAATGTAACGGGCAATTGATATAGTATTGTGTACCGGGCTATTTTCATGCTCAACGAAAAATGCTAACAATTGATTCTGAACGCTCCGTGTAGAGTCTTCCATGGTGGTATGTGGCACTTAAATCCTTTGACAGGCCCAATCCCGGAAACCGATTCGAGGATAAATCATCTTAGGAAAATTTATTATAGATGGGATAAAAAAAGATGGTAGATTGAACTTTATTCCTCCGCATTTTCAGGGACATGTGCATTGAAATCATCATGTGGTGGCATAGATTTGGTGGCTTAGATAAAATACCTAATTTGTGTTCCTTGTTTCGAAAATTATTAGTCTTTTAAAAGTAATTTCCTTAGAATTGTGTCTTATTTATTGACTGTCTTAAATTATATCTTCAATCAATTTACTTAAACTAAAACCATTGAGTCATGGCTGAAACAAAACCAACTGCAGTAGTCAAAACATCAACTTCCGTTCAACCAAGAAAAGGAGGCAATATGATTGCCTGGATTGCCCCGTTAGCGTGTATTCTTGCCGGATATATTCTGTGGCGCTTTGTTTTAGGTGCTGACAATAATTTCACCAATCCAGATAAAGCTGGTGGCTTCTGGCCAGGTCATCAGGGCCCGAAAACTGCTCTCGCGGGGGTCTATGAAGGTGGCATCATCGTACCTGTATTGATTGGTTGCCTTTTAACCGTACTTACTTTCGTGGTAGAACGTCTTTTAACTGTGAGCAGGGCATCAGGAAAAGGCAGTATTGCTGAATTTATAAGAAAGGTTCAATTTAACCTTGCCAACAGGGATGTTGATAAAGCGTTGGCTGAATGCGACAGACAAAGAGGCGCGGTAGGAAATGTAATGAAAGCCGGCCTTCGTAAGTACAAAGAAATGATGACAAACCAGGAGCTTGCTACTGATCAAAAAGTATTGAACATTCAAAAAGAAGTTGAAGAAGCAACTGCACTCGAACTGCCAATGCTGGAAAAAAACCTTGTGTTTCTTTCTACACTTGCATCAGTGGCAACTTTGATTGGTCTGCTTGGTACGGTAATGGGAATGATTCGTTCATTTGCTGCGTTGGGTGATAGTGGTGGTGGTGAAGCTGCCTCTAAGTTGTCCCAGGGTATCTCTGAAGCTTTGTATAATACGGCTCTTGGTATCGGTACATCAGCTCTTGCGATCATATTCTACAACATCTTTACAACCAAGATTGACGCGATCACTTATGGTATTGATGAGTCAGGTTTTACATTAACCCAAAGTTTTGCCGCTAACTACAAATAACCACATGTGGGTTTATGGATTTTTGCAGGTAAAATTCTCTCATAAGAAAAAATAAGAAATAAACATGGGAAGACCGAAAATCGCCAGAAAGAGCACTAACGTGGATATGACTGCGATGTGCGATGTTGCCTTTTTATTGTTGTCCTTCTTCATATTGACGACGAAGTTTAAGGCTCCGGAAGCAATCCCTATTGTCACGCCAAGTTCTGTTTCTGCAAAGGTTGCTCCTGAAACGGATGTAACACTGATTACGATCAGCAAAGACGGTAAAGCATTTATTTCGTTGGACAATCCGGAAGTAAAACAAAAGATGGCCGAAGACATGAACAAGGAGAAAAACCTCGGGCTGTCGCCGGGTGACATTGAAGCTTTCAAATCAGCTTTGTTTTTCGGTTCGTCATTTAGCCAATTGCCGTCTTTCCTGAAAATACCTGCAGATCAGCTTAACGCTGCCAATGTACCGGGTATTCCAATTGATACAGCGGTTGCTAAAAACGAGCTTATCGACTGGATGAAGTATGTTGTTGCGGCGCACTCAGCAACAGGTGCCAAATTTAACCTCATCCTTAAAGGAGATAACCTGGCGAAGTATCCTCAATTCAAGAGCGTGGTTACCGCATTTAAGAAGAATGCACAATTTAAGTTTCAGATGGTCACAAATCCTGAAGGAGTACCTGAAGGAACCGATCTTTGGAAAAGGTACCAGGGTGCTGGTGGTCCTCCCGCCGCGGAAGAAGCAGGCGGATAGTAAAGCACTAGTAACTCAATTTTTAAAACCTAAATTTACGCGACATGGCAGAAATGGATACCTCGGGCGGTGGTCACCATAAAAAGGGGCCCGGGGTCAAAAAAGCGAAGAAGTTATCTACCAGGGTGGACCTTACCCCGATGGTAGATCTGGGTTTCCTGCTTATTACTTTCTTTATCTTTACGACAACGATGAGTCAGCCGACGGCAATGAACCTGCCTTTGCCTGATGATACTGCGACCCCTGATGAGCAAAACAAAGCGAAGGAGAGTGGTGCACTAACGTTGCTGATAGGTAAAAACAGTACGGTTTACTACTATGAGGGACAACTGGCTGTTGATGCTGGACAGAATAATTTCAAGACCAGCACGATGAAACAGATCCGTGACGTAATCATCGAAAAGAAAAGGAGAACCCCGGAGAAGGACCTGGTTATCGTGATCAAACCCAATGACGAATCAACCTACAAAGACCTTGTTGATATTTTGGATGAAATGCTCATCAACGACATTAAAAGGTATGCGCTTGTGGATATTGTTGATGTTGAAAATGATCTGATCCGCTTAACCGAAGGAAGTCCTTCAGCAGCCAGGTAATCGCTTTATGGAATCAAACCTGATAAGCATCTAAACAAAAAATAAGCGAATGGAGACAAACAAAATACTAAGTGCGGACATACTCGATATCATCTTCGAAGGAAGAAATAAAGAGTATGGAGCCTATGACCTTAGGAAGACGTATAATCGCAGGTTAGGTATTGCTCTTGCAGTAATGATCACAGTTTGTGTTTTAGCGTTTGTAGGGTCGATATTGGCTAATCGCA
>JASLBT010000196.1 GCA_030146445.1 Segetibacter sp.
GTTTGATACTGCCACTGAAACTCGCCTTTTCAGGAAGATATTGAATAAACTCTCTTCAGACAGTATCACCCTGCTCCACTTCTTTGCAGAACTGCCGGCTGCGGAATTGAACGAGCTTGTTTCACCACAAGACACCGGCACAATCAGAAAGAACCTGTATACAGGTGGCTGGCCGGGGACTATAACGTTTGCCGGCAAGTACCGCATCGAAAATGCAGGATTATGTCTTATTGCGCTTTACCTTCCCGCCTTTTTTACGAACGTAGGCTACCTTGAGCAGAGGAAGTTTAAACATAAAGGCTATGCAATACGGGCGTTATACCTGGTGGAATACATGGCATCCGGAAACTGTAAGCGCCCGGAGTATCTGCTGCAATTAAACAAGTTGCTGTGTGGCTTCGAAGCAGATGAAGCCATAGAGATCAAAGTACGGCTGACAAGAAAAGAGATGGCAGAGGCAGATAATCTTGTCGCTGCGACTATAGCAAACTGGAAGGCATTGAAAAACACTACTGTACCCGGATTTAAAAGTTCGTTTTTGCAAAGGCCCGGGATCCTTACCGAAGGCGAAACATCGTGGACCCTGCAAATTGAAAAGAAGGGTTTCGACCTGCTGCTGGCAACACTTCCCTGGAACTGCAGTATGATTAAACTTCCATGGATGAAGAAGATGATTAATGTAGAATGGTAAACCGTTTAGTTCAAGCATTCTTACGTGACGACCCGGCGTTCGGTCCCTGGGTATACTATTCTCCGGGTGCTACGCTGGCATCTGAGAAGCTTTCCTGGATTTAACCGGAGTTATTCAATTGAGCATCCCGGCCGTGTACGACTAAACAACATAGAATACTATTTGCCATCATTGCCTGGCGCCACTTTTACGGAAGAGTTTTAACTCGCCGGGTTCTACCCCGGAACTTCATCAACGAAATTGCCAGGCGGATATGCCAGGCGACTCCGATTTAAGCCTCCCGGGTTGCAAATCTCTATAAATTAGTAGTATATTAAAACACGATGAAGAAGGAACGATTACGGAACGATTAAAAGCGCTACTATGTCAGCCAAGAAATGGATTTGCCAAACCGATAGGTCGCATGTTTTTATTGAGGCCACCGACGATTATTTCTGTCCACAGTGTCCGGCAAATGGCGACATTGGCATACTCATACTGGAACCGGTTATCCAATCACATGTGGCGATTACCTCTCCCACGAATGGCCAGAAATTCAATGAAGGTGCAACGATCAGTGTTGTAGTGGAAGCTGCTGTGGCAAACGGCAGCATCAGCCGGGTGGAGATTTACGACCGCGATAAAAAGATCGATGAGGCTACCTCACCACCATTTTCTTTTAATTATCAAAACGTCAGCCAAGGCGGACATAGCATAACCGCAACGGCATGGGATAGCAGGGGTGGCAGCATGGTTTCAAAAGCAGTAAATGTAAGTGTCGTAAAGGTGCCGGGCGAAGAGGTCGGGCTTAGCGTAATCCTTATGGATGCTTCTTCTTCCATGACCGACCCGGCATTCGAAGGCAGCCCTCTCACCCGGGTTCGTTTGGTAGCTACCAGCGCGGCCCACGGCATCTTCGACCTGCAGCGAATGCAAAATAATCCAAACGCCTATGTCGCCGCTTTCAAATTCGACGATCGGGTTGAACTCATGTTTATGGAATCGGTATCGCACCTGATTAACCGGTTTGATAAAGACGTAAATAAATTCGCCAACTATATCTACGACGAGCTTTACAAAATGCAGCAGGGTACCGATATTAACCAGGCCTTGATGCACGCGCACACTTTTGTAAGCAAGTTCTTAAAACATGAGCTGTCTGAGTTCCCGCTGGATAAGTACAAGATTATGATGCAGCGGATCCTGAAATATGCTTCGGCGGACTCGGTGTCCATTGCGAACATTCGCGTGCTTATCTATACCGACGGTATGCAATACGACGCCATGGGCAGCAAAGTTCTTCGGTCAAATCCATTTATCCAGTACCCTATAGAGGGGCTGAACCATGATGTCGTTATCGGGGCATTTTTCGGTAAAGAAAATGATGAAGGTTGCAAAGAACTAAAAAGCCTGCTCAGCCGGTGTCCCATCCACGACGAAGTGCAATTCTTCCTGTTTGATGACCCCGGTAAAATCAGTAGTTTGAAGTATCTGTTCCGTATGGCCTCTGGTGCTTCCGGCTTTTGCCCTAAATGCCTTGAAAAAGAATTGAACCGCTAAGTCGCAATAACTTGGCCCAGGTCAGCAAGGCGTTTAAATCAACCTTTTTGGCGACGATATCAATTTTACCTCTTCAACGTTACGCCCCTGTACCGCTAAGCCTGGCAATGCTTAGGTCAGGTTAGTGGTTCCTTATACCAGTGCGTAATTTCATGAGCAATCGGTGGCAGATTAGCATAATAGATGCGTCCGAATACATTCAAATTCATTTACCTAATACAAGTTTTTTCGGCAACGGGCTGTAGGAAGTTATTTGTCCATCGTTGTGCCGTGCCCTCCCCAAAGCAGTGGGATTGGCGGGTCACTCCCTTGTACGGCAACTTTTCTATTCGCCGGAAATTATCACGAAGGCTTCAGTAAATGAGATTGATCGGCATTGTGCGCCCTTAAGCAGCGTAGTCATCGAACATACCTGCTTACCAGTTAATCGGTCAGACCGCGTTACAAGCGACCAGCTATCGTCACGTGGCTATTGTTCGGCCTACAAAAATACATCAGCTGTCTAAAAGGGAGCTGAACAAGAATTCCTTTGAACTCTCATTTTCCCGACTTCTATACAGCGTAAGCTAACGCTCACGTTGGCCAAACATCACCTGCGACTGGCGTTGAGCAACCTGCTTTCCAATCGGCTTTACATCGATAACGAAATGGTAAAACATTGTATTCGCTATTGTACAAACCGGCTTACTTTCTTATATTTCATACAGCGAACATGACATCAACAGGATTGGACCACATCATTTTTTGTTATCGCCAATCGGCTTGGTGATCGTTGTTCGAACAGTGTGGCTTACTTATCCGCGTGTTTTGGAGATGTGTTAAAGCGATTCGAGTGACCATCATTCCGGCACTGCGCAGTCGGCAGGATCACTCCACATGCGAACAGCTTTATCCGGCGGCCTGGTACGGCAACAATTCATCCTGGATGAATATTTTACCGGCTTGTATAGACGATGTATACTTTATAGCTCAACAGTAAATGCAAATGCAATCGAAACTTTTGGTCCACTCCCGTTTGAAGAACACAACAAATTTTCTTTACGATTATTAAAGCTACTCCAGCTTCGATAATTAAATGTCCTGATGATGATCCCGGATGCATGTAGACCAGGTGTTCGGTTGGTTACAGGAACAGCAGCGCCAGCAACGGCCCGTTGAACGAGCAGAGTTGTAACGTAGCTTTCGCCCGGGATTAAATGATCGTTTTCGTATGCACTCAATGCCTACATCGCTGTTGCGCAGAAAGTTGGTCCTGCTGGTGGTCTGTTTTCAGGTCACCTTTTGCGCTCGTGGACAGGAAAAGACGGTTAAAGCGTCGCCGCCGCAAATGGATAAAGAAATGAATGCCGTGCTTACCCGCGCAGCGTTAATTACGACGCCCGCTGATATCAAACGCGGTAGCGATAGCTCTTTTTGGTCACACATGGTTCTTCCGGAGGCATTCGTGCGGGTGGTCCACCGGGTTATGTATTTCACCTAATTGCAACCGGTTACGGGTACCGCGACCAATCCAGAACGATTTTGTTGTCGGCTGACAGCAGCAGGTTTGCAAAGATGAGTTTACCCGCAGTTGTAAGTGACCAGGCTTTTGCAAAAGCACAACGTCAGTCCACCATCAGCAGATTTCCGTACCGCGCCGTGAATTCCGATGTGCTGTTTATTGCTGCTTTTTTCGTGGTTGTTTCAATCGGGGTAGCAGCCACCGTTTCCGGTGTTTTTTTAGTGAAGGGTGCTTTCTTCTTCACGTTCGGGGAAGCTCCAATGGGTTTTCAATCCAATCGCCATCCTGCAAAGAAGTATTATTTAACGAGGGTTAGGTCAACCAGCAGAACACAATATGAGGGCACTTGAAACATTCAATCAACTTAAAAACGAACAATTGCAACATGTATCAGTCGCAGCGCTGGAAAAGCCTGCTGAAGCCGTTGGCAACAACTCCGGTTATTTTGTTTGCGAGATCCTGATGACGGCAGGTCCCCGCAAAAAGTTTATGGATGAACCAGGCTCCGATATAGATCTTGGTGAAGACGTTTGCGGGTTTATATCAACACCCACTGAAATACTAACCTGGTTATTTGATGGTACGTCTGATCTTCACTGCCTGAAGCACCCGAAGGATCATCGTGAGTATTTCTCGAGCCGGTTATTGGCGCAATGCCTGTCCAATACTCTGAGGAAAGCGTATTTAAACCATACGTCGAAGCCGCTGGATGAATTGGTCACATCAGCCATCCTGCAGGTAAAAGCGGACTGGTGCAATGTGTTGAATGGACTACCTGACCAGGAGAAAGACTTGCTTACGAGCAACATTAACAACAAGAATTTTCCTGAATGTGCTACGACGATCCTGGCTACCCGTTTTTCGTTAAATGGATCAGTTGCAGCTTACCGCTCCGGTGACTCCAAAATGTTGTTGTTCACGTCCTCCGCCAACCAAGGGATAAATCACCTTGAAACTTCTCTTGCTACAAAAAATAACGACAGCAACGACCGCCTTTTCTTTCGCATGGTGCTTGACACAGAAGGAGACCTGGACATTTTGTCGAATCAGCCGAATTATGAACTCGTTAACCACGATGGCATTGGAACAATCATTTGCATGTCGGATGGCGTTGGTGTTTCTACGGAAACGATCTTAAAGGAAGATTATGATCGCCGTCCGGAGAAGGTGCGGGACGAAATAATCTACCACTCGCAGGGAACCTGCGACGATAAGTCAATCTGTTTTATCGAACTAAAAAAGGTTAGAAACGACTGAGTTTTTTCATCTTGATGCAAGCTGCTGATTAATCAACGCAAACAAAGCTGAAATAAACACCACATTACTGACGTGCGTAAACTTCAATGGTAAAATGGAAGTCATTATCAAAGAACGAACATATCCGTATACCTCCGACTACCCCGACGGTTGGCATTTCTCAAAAGGTGATTATTTTAAATTTCCTGTAGAGATCGGTATTCACAAATGTTTTATCAAACGATTTAAAACAAAATCGCCGGAGAACATTTCCGGTTGGAAGTTTCTCGAAAACATCAGGGGTAAATACGCCGCCAATTTACCCCGGGTTCACGACATTGTTCACGAAAAGGAATTCGGTTCAGATGTTTACTACGTTTTCTATGAATTCATCGATGGTGAAACGCTGCACCATCTTCTGGGAATTCACGGCGATCTGAATTTCGAAAGGCTCTCCGATGATTTGTTCAGTGCGCTGCAATCGCTTCATAAAGCAGGCTTTTGGTTCCCCGACTTTGATGAAAGAAACATCTTTTGCAACAGGCGTCACATGTTTTACCTCGTCGATCTTGATAGCGCTCAACCACTATCCCTGCGGCCAGGTGTTGATATGTGGGGAAACAGAGACTATTGGGTGCTGGTACTGGAGTTTTACAAGCGTCTACCTGCACACCGCACGATCGTTCCGTCTGATATCCCCGGCGACTGCCTCAACTATTTGCAGGTTATTTTTCTCCTGCTTCGGCTGCGGTTTTTTTATGCCGATAAAGAGCAGGACTACAGTGAGCTTTTTGGATTGTTGCCGGAGTACCTTGATCGTGTATCACCACGATTTAGGTCATTGTTTGAAAGAGCAATAAATGCCGGTTCTGCTGCGGAATATATTGATGACGTAAAATCCCTGATCAAAGAAGAAATTTTCCTGCTGCCAGAGTCCCGGGTTCTGCAGATAATAGAAAGTGGTCGCCCTTCTGCCGCCGAGCCTGTTATTCGCGTGTTCACGATAAAAAATGCTGCAGAGAAAAACGGGGATGACTTTGTCGTAATCAGGGATCATGCATATACCATTTCGTGGGATGTCGCAAATGCTTCCAATATTGAGTTGTACGAAGATGAGGTGTTGTATCGACAGTTCACCGACAACGAGACCTCCGTTGAAATCAAACCAACTCCAGCCAACAAGGATAGCATTCAGTATACATTACTGGCCTCTGAAGGTCCGGCCAAAGTCACCAGTGAACCTCTTGTTGTACATTTCGAATACAATACGCCCGTAATACACGACTTTACCCTGCGTGACGGGTTGAGCAGGGAAGCGGATACCTGGCTGGTGAATAGTGATCACCCTTTTGAGCTCGGGTGGAACGTTCGTTTTGGCTCGGAAATCCGGCTTTTTAGAAACGGTATTTTGATGAAAACCATCGGACCTGCTGAGACGGCAATTCAGCTGTCTGAAGCCTATGATGCAAATGAGCCTGTTATCAATTACGAGCTGGTAGTTGCCAATCCCGCGGGTGTGACTACGCGTGAGTCCGTCAGCATAAAAGTGAACAAACCCGCACCAGTGATCGTCGACTTTTTTATTGCTAATACAACAAACGGCAATAAACAACATGACTATGAAAGCGGGGAGTCATTCGTACTACAGTGGACAGTTTTGAATGCCCGGCGCACTGATGTATTTCGCGATGGTGTTTTGATTAAGTCTTTGCCGGGCTCAGAAAACCGCATCAGCCTCGTAGAACAATTACATGACCGGGATCGCAAAACCGTTTCATTTTCAATTAAGGCAAGCAATGGATCGGAAGAGGCTCAAAGCAACACCGTGCAAATTCACGTTGCCAGGCGGGCTCCCGTTATTCATTATTTCAAGGCAAGCAAAAACAGGGTAGGCGCTGGTAAACCTTTTGTATTCCACTGGGAGGTTGAGCATGCCAATACCCTAACGGTTCACCGGAACGGCGATGTTTATGTCACACTTGATAAAGGTGGTAAACAGCTGGAACTTTCCGAAGAGTTAGCTGATGGGCACGATCAAACGTATGAATATGCTCTGGTCGCCGGCAACCAATCCACGAACGTAAAAAGTGATCCGGTGTTTGTTACCATTCAACCGGCAAAACCACGCGGGTGGGAGCAATATCTTAAGTATGCCGCTCTCTTCTTTATATTGGTATTCGTCGCAATAATCCTTAATCGGCTTTTCTCAGGACGGGAAAGCAAGGTGATGGTCAGCCGTATCGAACCGGCGGCAATCTATGTCGATTCTTCCATCAGTATCATTGGAGACAAGTTATCAACTCAGCAAAACCTCCAGGTCGTTTTTGGCCAAACGCCTGGAGATATAAGTTCACGTTCAAATGAACTTCTGGTCGCCCGGGTTCCGGAAATAACCATGCGGCCGGCTCCTGACAGTATAAGGGTGAACGTCATGAACAAAGGAGAGGTTATCCACACTGCCGTAATGCCGTATTTTCCAGTTAAACGTTTGGCCAATGTTTCCTTGCCTGATCACCTCGACGAGATTTGGACCGGACCCGTCAATTCTTTTGTTAGATTGGATCTTGGCCGGAAAGCTGTGTTTATTGCCACCGGAGGAAAAGCGTCTTTTGAAATGGAAAACATTGTCGGGGTACATTTTGAAAATGCCACGTCAACTTACCACCTGGTCACTGAAGCAAGAGAAGGTTTCCGGATGCTTAAAGTCAAAGATGTGGGTCCTGATGGATTCAAGCTGTCCGTGTGCACTGGCTTATTTAATAGCATGCAGGAGGCAATGAAAGCGAACTGCATAAATTACCGGCAAATGCGTTTGTATTACGACAGTAAGCCGGGAGTAATCTATCTTCCCGCTTCTAACCGGGGGAATTCGCTGATACTCGAACCTGCCCAACAGCAAAAGCTTGACAATATTTTTCGAGGTTCACGCGACAGCCATTTTGATGTGACCTTATACCATGCCAGTACATTCCAGCATCTACCTGGCAGTACAACGATTGATGCACTGCTGCAGAGACCCGGAAAGCAATTAACGATAAACCAGGCAGCAACTGCACAACTTTCAACGGCAGGCCCGTTTCAACGAAACTTTCTTACGGTAGTTGCAAGACCGGCATCTGCAGATCCCCGCGATGCAAACTCGCCTGACTGTAGCCGAACGTTTACTTCTTTAAACCAGGTCAGGCAACTCAACAGGCCGCTCGTTGTCTGCAAACTTAATCTTGCCCGTGCTGCCCTTACCACGATCCCCCGGGAAGTATACGGTTTCAAAAACATGAAGCTGCTGAACCTGGGCTCAAATCCAATACCTCCAACCGAGATTGCTGCTTTGAAACAAACCCTCCCTGGCTGCAAGATTATCATCGAAACAGGCAGTACCCCGGCAACAAAACCGACAATCGTCGCAAGAAAGGATCTCGGTTTTGTTCACTTCGATTCCTATAACGAGCTTGATGGTGCTGGCAAATCTAAGATCGACAGGCTTTCGAAGTTCTTGCTGGCCAACCCGCAGGCAAAAGTTGAATTCCGGACAAACTGGAATTATGGCAAGCCGGATGACAGCATTCTGGCTGCAAACATTACCTTTCTTAAAAATTACTTTAAGTCGCAAGGGATAGGGTTAGCCAGCCGCCAGATCGATATCAAACTTTCGGCCGATCCAAAACTGAAAAAAAGCGTAAACAGTTTCCATCTTTCGGGTGTCAATTTCTCCTCTGAATTCTAAGCAGCGAAATACTTCGTTATGAAAATAGTTGTTAAAGAAAGGCAATACGAATTCGATCCGGAATTTCCTCAGGGCTGGACCAAATCCTCCGATCATCACTATAAGACTCCGGTTGAGATAGGGCCTTATCATTGCTTCGTAAAGCGGTATGACCGGCAAACAGCCGAAGGCCTTTCTGGTTGGAACCTACTGACCCAACTGAAAGGGAAGTTTGAGCCTAACCTGCCCAGGGTACACGACGTCGTCCTCACCCCCGAGAACAGCTGCGAGGCTTTTTATGTAATCTATGATATGCTGCAGGGCAACACACTCGACAGGGTTGTTGAAAAAAACGTCGAGGTCAACTTACAGAAGTTAACCGACGATATGATTAGTGCATTTACGTCATTAGGTAAAAAGAACTACTGGTACACAGGGCTTTCCGATCACGATATTTTTTATGACCGCAACCGCAACTTCTATATAACAGGGTTCGAACATGCAAGGTCATCTGCTTACTCTGCCGACCTGGGTGCCGGAAATAGTATTTACCGTAGACTGGTAATTCGCTTTTACGATACGATTTTACACGACCATGCAATCCTGGAGGCTGAATTAAACGGCGCTTCATTGAATCTGCTGGAGCTGGTCTTTCTTGTCATGCGGTTGAAAGTATATTACTCAAACAAACAATTTGGTTATAATTCACCTGAACTGCTCGATAACCTGCCTTATTACCTGAACGATACTTCCTTGTATTTCAAAGAGGTTTTTCTAAAGGTAAAACAGAATGGAGGGGCTCTGTTGAAAGCCGACGAGATTGGAATGCTTTCAGACCTGATCCTGGAGAAGATCGTGAATACTATACATGTGCCCCATTTATCGGTGAACCCTATTGAAGTATTCACAGTGCTGGAACCTGCTGCTAAGAACCAGGACGATTTCATAGTTGAAAGCGGGGAGCCCTTCACCTTACACTGGACATTGCACAACCAAACTAAAGTGGAGCTCTATCGAAACAACCAGTTTTATAAATCGGTCGGTGCAACTGAAAGGGATGTCCGCGTAAAAGAAAACTATGATGGAAAAGAAAAGCGCGTTTCTTTTACTTTGAAGGTACTGACCGCCGCCGGCGCACATGAGAAAACAGTGAATGTGATCGTAACTCCTACGAGAAGATCTGGTGCCGCTTATATTGAGCAATTTTCCGTCAAAAATCATGATGCCATTGATGGCGAGTATGTGATTGCCGGCAACCAGTCGTTCGAATTGTGCTGGAAAGCTGATGGTGCAGAAAGAGCCGAGCTATACCGGAACGGCCAGGTACACGAAGTTTTAAATCCTACAAAGCAGTCGATTTTATTACGGGAAGGGTATGATGGAAAAGACAAACAAGTTGAATATTCACTTCGAATATCTAAAGAGAATTCATCTGCAACCGAGTCGGTGCGAATAAAAGTGGTCTCTCCGGTGCAACGTACTTTCATCGACACGTTTGAAGTGGTTAATTACCTTTCAAAAAACGGCGACAACTATATTGTGGCTAAGGGCAAGCCGATCAGGGTTTCCTGGGTTGTACGAAACGCTGAAACAATCGAGTTGTTTAGGAATGAACAACTATACCGGACCCTGTCACCAGGTACAGGTACAGTCGAGGTAAATGAATCGAACGAGGTTAGCGGTAAGGTTGATTACACATTGCAGGTTACCAATGGTGGTGAGGTAGTGATGAAATCGGTAGCGATTAGTTTGAAGCACCAGCCCTCGACTATGCCCAGGATCAGCAGCTTTCTGGTAGATAATTTTCTGCGTAAGACCGACGACAACTATGCCGTCGATCTCTCTCAACCGGTTCTGCTGAAATGGGAAGTTGATGGCGCCGACAAGGTCGAAATCCATCGCAATGGAAGACCCTGGAAGAAGGTGGCCGCGAATACCGGCAGACTCGAAGTGACCGACAAGTTTGATGGTAATGAGAATGCCATCCGTTATCAGTTGCTCGCTTCTGCCAACGGAAGCGATGTAGCAAAAAAGGAGCTTTCATTGATCAACGGCTCGCTTACAAACGGAAAAAAACAGCCGGGTCAAGGATTTCCGGTGAAATGGTTGTTCCTGCTATTAGTTGTTTTACTCGCCGGCGCCGCTACGATAATTGCAATCAGGCGCCAACCATCAGCTCCTGCATTTTCTCCACTTAATGTCAATACAATTACCAGTGGCGAGACGATCAGCTTTGCTGCCTCCCATCTTCCGGAAAACGATACTTCGCTGGCAGTCATGTTTAACCAGGTGCCTGCTGAGATCGTCAAGAAAACAGGCGACTCTTTATTGGTAACAGTACCCGATCTAAAATCCGACAATATTCGCGTTAATGTAAACGTGCTCCTGAATGGAAAGACCTACGATGTTGCAAAAAACCTGGTCTACAAAGGTCAGCCTGTTGCAACCGGGTTAACACTCCTCCCGATTTCCCGAACACGGCTTTTCGAAAACGACACCCTTGTTATTTATGGCCAAAACATACCGCAACAGTCGGTTGAACTGCGATTTAACGATGTCGCGGGCCAGATCATCTCGCAGGGAAGTGACAGTTTGAAGACGGTAGTGCCTAAACTGCCCGCGTTTACAACAGAAGTTAACCTTGTTGCTGTAACCGGTGACAGCACCATCAGGCTTGCCGAACACATTCCTTACAAAAAGGGCAGCGCTGTTGTTGCAGCGATTATGCCACTCCGCAAAGACAAAGTAGTAGCGGGCCAGGTGATCACTATTTTGGGCAAAAACCTGCCAACGGCCAGGGGAGCAGTTCGAGTCGCTTTCAACGGCGTTCGCGCAGATCTCCTGACCGTTACTAAGGACCGGGTTCTCGCGCTTGTGCCAGTGTTACCAGCCGGCACTGCCCAGGTAAATATTTCCGCAGCAATTGAAGGAGCCGTTTTCACTGTTGCCCGTAATATCCCTTATGAAGGAGCCACGATTGTTGTTGAAGAAAAGATAGTAGCGGTACAGCCCCTTAGATTATCTTCTTTGTCAGTTGGGCAAACCATAACGATTTCGGGTTCACATTTGCCAGCCGACGGTGGGATAGAGGTGCACTTCAATGAGACCCGGGGTAAAATCATCAATCAAACAGCCGACAACATAACCGTGCAGGTTCCGTCTATTCCAAACACGCAATCGGTAAAAGTTACGGTAGTCGTAAATGGCAAAAGCTTTCCGCTCGAAACGCTTGCTTACACCGGGCCGGCAACGACAACTAAAGTGGTAAATCTACGTGAGCAACTAACCATAGTGCCAACTTTCGACTCCAGGTTTTTGGGCGGTATCAATGACTTGAAGGTTACCGTGGTGAACAAGTCGTCGTTCACAATTCTCCACGCTGTCGTTGAGGTCGCGTACCAACGGAAAAACGGCAAGGTGTTGAATACAGCGCAGCTCACGTTCGATAATATAAAGCCCAATAGCAGCCAGCAAAAGGACGGACCTAAACACGACAAAGGGATGAAGGTTAGCGCAAGGCTGATTTCCGTTACGTCAAAAGAATTTGGAACCCAGTAGGATTGGGGACCGGCTGCAGGGCTGCTAATACATACATTCATTGCTGTTGTAGTTTTTTTGGGCTACCGGCAGAAGTGCTTCTTTCAGCATCGTTGTGTCACTCACTTGTACGGCAGAACTTTATTGACCCATCGTCCTTGCTATTTTGGCATACCTGAACACATAATTACAAAATTTCGGCTTATTCCCCGGGGGGGCAGTGCTGTTTGAGTATTTCGGAGGGTACCTCGAAGCCTGAATAAAACTTGATTTTAGAACAATTCAGACCGCAGAATCTAATGTCGCAACAAAGTGCTAGGGTATTGTTGCAGGTGTTTCAAAATTAGCGGTTTCGTTCGAAGTTTTCCCCACGGCACTTGCAACTTCGTGTAAGACGTGTTCTCTGGAACACTATTGAAGCAACGTTCAGCTCCGCGCCGCCGCACGAACATTGTAGCTAGCGAGGTGATCTCAACTAATGCTACGCTCCGTAAAGCTTCCGCCGAAAAATCTTTCCGACCCAAAGGGCTTAAAAATCTCAAGTACGTGTTGTTCATGTCCCGTACTAAACAAAGGCTGGTAAGCCGTTTTACGCAATGGCAGGTAATCCGTGCACCAACGATACGGATGACGTGTTTTGGTTATGGTAAAAAAGTTGTAGAAGATGATGGGGTCGCCTCAGTGAGATGGGAGAGTAAGTGGATCAGCGCAATGAGAGTAGCATTAAAAAGATCCACGTCAATGTGAATGATCTTATC
>JASLBT010000211.1 GCA_030146445.1 Segetibacter sp.
TCATAATTCTTCACTCATAACTACACTCTTAACTCCTAACTCTACACTCTTAACTATTCATAACTCATCACTCTAACCTCTTAACTCCCACTGCTTCATTGCTGTTGATAAAACGTTTACTGATATCGTCGTACACCTTTAATAAGTCGTTGGATTTACCCTGCCTGTCGAATACCGCCTCCCAGGTGTTCAGCGGCTCCCAGATAGCGGAGCCCTTTCCACGGCCGTTCTCAACGTTAAATGCCAGCTCATTTACATCTTTTTTCAGGTGCGAGTATTCAACTACAATAATGTCTTTATTGTATCGGCGGGCAAGATCATTCATATTGTATTGCAGATCCTCAAGGGTGCAATGCCATTTAGGGTAATAAGAAAGCCCGATTACATCAAATGGCACCTGCCGCTGTAGCATAGCGTCGTAAAAAAGGAGGCATTCGTCGTTTTGTCCACCCAGTGCCACATGAAGCATTATCGTGGTCGCGGGTGCTACCGCCCTCACGCCATTGATACCGGCATAGATCAGTTGGGCAAGGCTATCGAGGTTGCCGATATTGCCTTCGGGCCAAATCATACCATGGTTGATCTCGTTGCCTACCTGCACCATGTCGGGAGGGGTTCCCTGGTCCTTTAATGCCTGCATCACTTCGGTGGTATGATCGTATACCGCTTGCTTTAATTCCGGGAACGATTTCCCGCGCCACGCACGAGGTTTGAATTGCTTTCCCGGATCGGCCCAGGTATCGCTGTAGTGAAAATCGAGCAGGAATTTCATACCTGCTGCCTTCACCCTTTTTGCCATTTGTTTTGTGTGTTCCAGGTCGCAGAAACCACGGCCGGGTGAATAGCCACTGTCTGCTGCAGGATTATGAAAGATCCGGAGGCGGACGTAATTGAAACCGTGGTTCTTCAATATTTCGATTGCATCGCCTTCCTTACCGTTATCAGAAAACTTAATTCCCCGTGCTTCCAATTGTGGTAGAAAGGAAATGTCGGCACCTAGCATTTTATCTGCAGGGCGGCCAACACCTTTGGAGACAGGAAAAGTATGCTTTACCGAAGTCACTGTTGTTGGCGTTCCCGGGTGGATGGTTATAATATCGGTAGAGCCTTTTTGCAAACCTTCACTTTTTGCTTCAAATGAAATGGTACCCGCGGTTTTGCCTGCCTGCAGGATCACCTGTGCTTTACCGTTGAACAAACTGCGCTGCCAGGCAGAGTCCACCAGGTATTTGTCCGGCTCATGGCTGCTCGGATCACCATTACCAACACCAATGATCTTTGCATCACCTTTAAGCATAAACCGAACGAGGTGCCCTGCATTGGGCACTTCCCTACCCTGCCGGTCTACCACGCTTATGTTGATCACAGCGACATCTTTGCCGTCGCCTAACATCGTGGTTTTATAGGGTGATAAGACGATTTCATAAGGGTCACCCGTGGTTTCCACTTTGCTCGTAAGCTTGCGCCCTTTTTTGTATGCAACAGCTTCAATTGTTCCCGGGGCATAGTTTACCGTCCACTTCAGGTGAGAATTTCGGGGCATATCTTTTTTGCCCAGCGACTTGCCATTTAAGAATAGTTCTACATTGTCTGCATTGGTATTCACCCACACGTCGATGGGCTGGCCTTCTTTGCCCTTCCAGTTCCAATGCGGGGAGATATGCAGTACATCTTTATCAGTCCACCAGCTTTGATAGTAATAATAAATGTTTTTGGGAAAGCCACATGCGTCCATCGCACCAAAATGCGAAGAGATGTTGGGCCATTTGTAAGGTGTGGGTTCGCCACGATAGTCGAAACCGGTCCAGATGAAACCGCCAAGCCAAAAGTCGTTTTCAGCTGCAAGCTTCCACCAGGTTTCGGCGGTGCTTGCCCACCACGGAGCCGTAATATCCTGGTCGGGAACATAGGCGCGAATGGAATCTTTTTCATAAATGCCCCTGGTAGTTACGGTGCTACCCATTTCTGTTCCGATGATGGGCTGCATGGGGTGATCACGATTGTAATCTGCAACAGCAAACTGGCGATAATTAAAGCCACGAACAGGTATCGCTTCGTTGACGCCGCGGTATACATTCGCCATATCGGCTGCATAGGTGCTTACCCGTGTGGGGTCGAGCTCACGCTGTTTGGCCAATAAGGTCCGCGCAATAGCACGACCAGTTTCATTGCCCTGTATCCAACCTTCTTCGTTACCAATTGACCACATAAACACCGAAGCGCGGTTGCGGTCTCTTTTGAGTAAACGTTCAAACTGGTCGAGGTATTCGGGGGAGCTGTTCAGTAACCGCTGTTCATCCATCACGAGCATGCCCAGGCTATCGCACGCATCCAGCAGCTCGGGCGTTGGTGCATTATGACTGGTGCGGTATGCGTTACTACCCCATTGCTTTAACAAACGTATGCGATAAAATTGCAGGTAGTCGGGTAATGCTGCTCCCACGCCCGCATGATCCTGGTGATTGTTCGTACCCTTAATTTTAACATGCCGGCCGTTGAGGAAAACACCATTCGGCTTGATTTCAATGGTTCGGATGCCAAATCGTTGCGAAACACTGTCAAGTACCTTCCGACCCTGCTTTACGATGGAGACTACCCGGTAGAGGTATGGATCTTCCAGCGACCAAAGTTTTGGATTGGTGACTTTAACGGTATGCTTTACCGTTGATTTGCCATTTATCGCCAGAGTAACTGGCCGCTCTGGAGAAGCTGCCAACCTTCGCCCGGCCCTGTCGGTCATAAACGAAACCACGGTAGCCTTAGCCGGTGATAAAAGCTGGTTCTGCAATTCCGTTTCAATAGTTACAGCGGCGCTGTTACCCTTCACGGTTGAATACGCAAAAATGCCATCGTGCACGATCTGTACCGGGTGGTACTGGTTCAACCACACGTGGCGATAAATTCCTGCACCTTCATAAAACCAGCCTTCATATTGGCTTGCATCAACCCTTACGACCAGGGTGTTTGGTTTGCCGTATAAGACGTAATCAGTAACATCGTAAGCCACTCCTACATACCCGCTTTTGTTGTTTCCCAGGTAGAACCCGTTGAGCCAAAATTGAGCGTCCCTGAACACGCCGTCGAATTGCAACTGGAAACGCTGGCTGGAATCCTTTTTTGCGACGGTAAACTGCTTTCGGTACCAGCCGATGGTTGTTTCGGGAAATAGCCCACCTACCGGTTTATAACCATGGGCCATTACGTCAAAGTTGGGCGAGTTTACAAAAGGCAGCTCCACGGCCCAGTCGTGCGGAATGTCGAGCTTTCGCCAGGCCGAGTCTTTAAAGCGTGGGTCGATAGCTGTGCCTGCTGTGCCACCGCTTTTAGCAAATATCGTGGCTATACTGAAGTTAAAATCTTTTACAGGATCGGCAGCATGCCCAAGGTGAAAGCGCCAGTCTTCATCGAGGCTGACCCGGCGGCGCAACGAACCATCCTGGGCCCCGGCCACGAACGAAGAAATAAGAAGAACAAAACAAAAGAGAAACGGAATATCACGTTTTTGCATGCACAGTTATTTTTTTATCCAAACAGATTCAATTTCCATGGAAGAGGGCCGTGAAAAATCAGCAGGCAGGAGATCTGCACCAAGAACAACCTGGAGTTTCTCCAACTCACTTAGTGAGAAAGATTGCGAAGATGCGGGCGCAAACCATAATGGCATAAAGCCCGGGTAAGGTCTCGGTAATAAAAGCATAGAGTCCGGCTGCAAACGGCTTAGCGGAATGGCTATATCCTGTATGGTTTTCGGCAGTGTAAAGGTTGCTGAAAACGGCACCGCATCTTTTGATACCAGGATTAGTTTTGCGTTCACTGGTTGTGAGTCAGTGGTTCGCCCCCTGACCACCAGGGTTTGCAGACCGCCCCCCAACGAGGGATAAACACCCGGTTTATTTTCGATGTAAGTTTGAAAACCTAATATATGACTACCCGTCATTTCAGTAGCGGCCATACGATATACAAAACTACCGGGTCGTTCACCGGGTAACAGCCGGCTTTCATTGCCGCGGCGCGAAGATGAATAGGTCAGCAGCTGTTTGTCTTTTGATGCATCAAACAGGGATAATGCACTTTCATCCGGGAGTACCGTAAGTTCATAAGAAGAGGTGTTGTAATAGTCCCAGGCAAATGGGTTTCCTTTTACATTACCGGGATAAACATAATAGTCACTGTCTTTTTGAAGCACAACGCGGTAGTTCAGCAGCCCGGGGGTGAGCAGTTGAGCTGGAACTTGAGCCCAATAAGTATGGCCTGTTGACCGTTTAAAAACAATCGGGCTGCCACCGAACCTTCCGGAACCTTGCGGCTGAAGCGTGATCCGGTCTGTAGAGTCGAGCCCTACCGCTTGCAGGTGTAAGGTCAATGGTTTGCCGGCAACTGCTTGTGCAACCGGTTCAAAGCGGATCAACGGTTCGGTAGAAATGCCCTTTGGCGCTACGAATTCACTGAGACCAATATACCCTGTTTGGGTGGATTTGTTCCACTTTACGCCATTTTTCCCGGGGCGGGTCAACAGGTAGGCACCCGGTTGAATAACAACACGACCCCCGCTGGCTGTTGCAGCAAAGCTGTTTCCATTATTCAGCGCCTGCACCGAAAAGCCGTCACTTAAATCGGGGAGAGTGATGTGCATAGGATGCCGGTTCCATTCAATTCGGGTTACTTCCTTTTTTGGTGATGCCCTTTCAAATGGATCCCGAATGTGAATAGCGTCGGGCATAACCTCGAGCCGCCAAATGCCATTTTCAAGTTTGTCTAAAAAATAAGCGCCACTGCCTTCATATTTCACCACTGGCGAGCTGCCTACACCGGCCAGGTGCTGCAAAGCACCAGGCGAATTAGGGACCGTTGTGGTGGTATTCGAATGATAGTATTCATCGCCGCTGTTCATCTCACTCAGGTTGTTCCTGTAGCTCAGGCGAAAAACATCGAAGGTGCTATCTGCCGGGTACTTCCCAAAAGATTTCAGCCGGGGAATGCGGTGAAAAACTTTTGAGGCAATCAATAGGCTGATTGCCTTTGCCGGCGTATACGCCAGGTTGAGGTAATGGGTTTGGTATTCTGTATTACCATACGCCGTTGCAAGGGGATCGTAAGCAAAATGCGTTGCCCACTGAAAGCCGGCACTCTTGAAACTGCGCGCCATCGCAGGCAGCATATTCGACTGCAGGATATCCGCCGCATCGAATTCATAGATCATCCGGGCTTTGTTGTGGTAAGCCGGTATGGTATCGAACGGAATTGCATACCGGTCAACATGAGGCAGGAAGTTGCCTTTCACCTCGCGGTTGGCCACCAGCCCGCTGGGATACCATTGCATACTGAACCCATTTACATCTGAAGCAGCAACCGCACTGGCATACGACGGGTTCTGGCTGATGTTATAAAACACGGGTTTTGTCCACCCGGTCTTTTTTAAAGCCGAGAGCATTCGGTTGATGTACCTGGTTACCCCGGACTGGGGTCCGCTATGACTGGGTTCGTTGTTGATCTCGACGGCAATAACATCTACATCATCGTGGTAGGTGGTTTTGGTATAAGGATTTACGTGCGTAAAGAACTTTTGCAAATAATCCTCCTGGGCGCGAATAGCTGAGTCGTTTACATTAGCCCGGCCTTTGCCCCATTTTGTCGAAAAACCGGGAGTGCGTTCATCACGCTCGGGATAACCGTTGCCCCAAAAAGCAATAGGCGTAATGATGGTTTTGATACCCCGCTTTTTTAGCCCCGCCAACAGGTAATCAAAGAGGTCAAGGTGATCGTTTTGCAGCAGGTTGCCGGCTGAGTCGGAGATCTCCACATCCCAGACGTGTACCCTGAATGCATCGACTCCGAGACGGGCAAGGTGGTAAATATCTTTATCAATTTCCTGTTTAAGGTCCAGCCCCAACGCTTTGATGGAACGATAACCATATGCAAACGGAACGGTGTAGTTTACCCCAAAAAAGGCGGCTTCTCCCCCGCCTTTTGTATAGCGGATTACTCCTTTGCTATCGACATAAACCAGGTTGTTCTTAGCCGGTTTTTGTGCGTAACTCCCCCTGTAGGATTGTGTAACAAGTAATAGCAGTAAAATAATTCCTTTTCCCTCCATAGTACAATTTGTAAGTTTCAGCGTCTGCCCGATGCCTTTTTGTTGAGCCATTAGCGTGACTCGATGGCGATTTCGCGCAGTGTAAATACGACACTGAATGGAATGCTAGGCCTTAAAAGTTATTTTTCTTTTGGTGGCCAGCTGCCGTCCTTGATGGCTGCGGCCGTTGCGTCGCACTCTTGTACCCCATCATTTTATGGCGGCGCCAAAGACGTGTCGGCAAGATATCTTCCGGTTACCAACCCGGGAGCAAGCAGGGTTAAATACCTGTATGACAACAAAAATAAAATTCAATGCTGTTCTATGTAAACCAGCCATGAATGTTGTGAACGTATCGCCCGGTCGAACACCTGCTGAATAGATAATTGCAGTACAAGAGTGCGACGCAACGATGCCCAATAGCCCTCCATAGCTGGTCACCAAAAATGCGCT
>JASLBT010000219.1 GCA_030146445.1 Segetibacter sp.
GTCAGAATGTAGGGTAGAAACTTAAACATTCACCGGTTTATCCAGTGCGTCTTTCACCGTCGCGGTCGAAAGGTTACTGTCGTCAGTCATGTTTCCCATCCATCGCCTGATCATAGGCGAAAGGAACATTAATATCACGCCGATCAACAACGAACCCTGGGCGATTTTCAGCAGAATGTCTGCATAATAAGGAAGTGAGGTGACCGGGTTGTTTGCAGCTGCAACGTCCGTCGGAACGCTCATCAGCGAACCAATTTTACCCGCCAGGAATTCGCCGACAGCGCTGGCGAAAAACCATATTCCCATCATCATCGAAACAATTTTCACGGGCGAAAGCTTGGTCACCATCGACAGGCCAATGGGCGACAGGCACATCTCGCCACAGATGATGAAAAAGTAACCGCCTACAAAAGAGAGCATCGAAATCAATCCGCCGTTTGCGTTTTTGCAGCCGAGGTAAAAAACGTAAAACCCGATTCCCATCAGCACAAATGCGAAAGCAAATTTGAACGGAGTCGATGGTTCTTTCCCTTTTTTGTTCAGCCATGGCCAAAGCCATGCGAAAAGGAAACTGCAGATCACCACCCAACCCGGCGGTAAAAAGTTGTTCACCGAAAGTGGTGGGAGGTTCACCCCTCCTACATTCATGTCTACGTTCCGCATCGCGAACAGGTTCAGTGATCCCGCGTTCTGTTCGTAAAAGGCCCAGAATAGGGTCGACGAAATGATCATCACAAGAGCGGCAAACAACTTGAATTTTGCGGCAGCCTCTAGTTTAAACGCAATAAAGAGCACATAGGCGAGCGATAGTCCACCCAATCCAAACATGATGTAATCCATTACCTCGTATTGGTTAAACAGTGCTACGACCATCGGAACAACCAGAAGCGTTCCTCCATAAATAAGGTGTTCATTGGTTATGAATGCAAACCGCGGCTTCTTTAACTCAGCTTCATTTGGCGGCAGCCCCTTTTCCAGCAGCGATTTTTTCCCAATCGCAAAAACAACAAGTCCTACGATCATAAAAATACCGGCAAGTCCAAAACCATAGTGCCAGTTGATCCGTTGTCCCACATAACCGCAGAGTAGTCCGCCAAGAGCCGCGCCTACGTTTATGCCCATGTAAAAAATAGAAAATGCACTGTCTTTTCTTGGGTCGTTGTTCGAGTACAGTGTGCCGACGAGACTGGAAATATTTGGCTTGAAAAAGCCATTGCCGCAAATGATAAAAGCCATGCCGTAAAAAAAGCTCCAGCCCTGTGGTATGGCGAGCACCAGGTGGCCGATAACCATTAACACCCCACCAAAAAGCACTGCACGGCGATAGCCAAGAAACCGATCAGCCATCATGCCCCCAAACATCGGCATCGTATAAACAAGTGCGGCATACGAGCCCAGGATGGCATAACCTTTTGGCTCGTCAAATTTCAGTTGGGTTACCATGTAGGCAAGTAGCAGGGCTTTCATGCCATAAAAAGAAAACCGCTCCCACATTTCAGCAAAAAACAACATGTACAGCTGTGGAGGATGCTTAGAAGGGGCTATATCAATCGGAGCGGCTTCACTGATATCGGGCATGGACAATGGTATTTAACGGAAAGACTCGAGGTTTTATATCTTGCTGCAGGCATACGCCGGCTGTTCATTAGTGAATGCCATGCATTTTTTTGACGAGCAATTTATTACAGGCAATCATTACAAGACCAGCAGCGATTGGTATGAACGTGAATAAAAGAAAGAAAGTAGAAAGGGAGTATTTCTCTGTTATGCTGTCGATAAAGCTTCCGGTAAGACCAGCAAGAAAATTGGCAATAAATGTAGCTACGAACCATATACCAAACATAAGTCCGACAATTTTTACTGGCGACAACTTGCTTATGTAGGAAAGTCCAACAGGTGAAACGCATAGCTCTCCAAGCGTGTGGAACAAATAAGCGAGGATAAGCCATGCCATACTAACCTCAGCGGTTTTGGCTCCAGGTAAGATAGTGCTGCTGCCGTATGCCAGAATGGCGAAACCCAAACCAAGCAAAATTAACCCGAAGGCAAATTTTACAGGTCCGGATGGATTGTATTTGCTTTCCCAGATTTTCGAGAATATCGGTGCGCATGCAATGATAAAAAACGAATTCAGGATTCCAAACCAGGATGCAGGCACTTCTGCAATACTTGCTTCAAACTCGCGGCGCAACATCCAAATGACCAAACCCCAGATAACCACAAAGCTCAAAGCCAGAAACAGGTTTGAAAGTGTGTACTTTCTAAATGTTTTTTTGAAAAGAGTTAGCAATACACCAGTCAGGATGATCATCGGTACAACTACAAGAAGTGAGTTTGACCACTTAAAAATGGCTGCACTGCTGCCCTCCAGGATCCTGTTGGTATAATCCTTAGCGAAAATGGTCATGGATCCACCGGCCTGTTCAAAAGCCCACCAAAAGAAGATGGTAGAAAATGCAAAGACAGCAATCACGGTAATGCGATCCCTGGTGACTTTTTTTGATTCGATCATACCCTGGTGGTTAACCGTTACATCAGAAGGTTGGTGTACTGCAACGGCTGGCTGCGAGTCTTTCTTGTTCGGCTTAAGGCCAATGCTGCCGAATATTTTCTGAGCAAACGCAAACTGAAGGGTCCCCAACAACATAAATATACCTGCCAGTCCGAAACCATAAGTCCATCCAACTTTCTCCCCGATGTAACCACATAACAGGATGCCTAGAAACGCACCGGAATTAATGCCCATGTAAAAGATGGTGTAGGCTGCATCTTTCTTATCTGCGTTGTTGGTATAAAGTTGTCCTACAATCGCCGATATGTTTGGTTTAAATAAGCCATTACCTATTATAATACAGGCAAGACCAACGTAAAAAAATAGGGGTGTTTCAAAAGCCATACAGGCGTGTCCGATTGTCATGATCAATCCTCCAAAAATCACAGCTCTCCGGTAGCCTAAAAACCTGTCGGCAATGACTCCGCCAAGTATAGGAGTAAAATACACAAGACCCGTGTATAAACCGTAAAGTTGTAAAGCATCTTTTCTATCCCACTGCCATCCTCCGCCCGCGATTGAAGTAGTTAGGAACAGCACCAACAAAGCCCGCATTCCATAGTAGCTAAATCTTTCCCACATTTCAGTAAAAAACAGAATGAATAAGGCTGGCGGGTGTCCCTTTTCTGAAGTTAAATCGCTAACAGCTACGTTGCTCATGTTTATTGGTTTCTTTCTGATTTGATTGGAAGAAAGTGGTTGTAAGGCTCAAAATAGGATAATTTCCTTTTAGATCGCGTTTACTGCCAGGCCAATGTGCATCCGAGGTAAATAGTTTTTACATTCGCCTCATATTTTAATAAGTATTAACCAAATCATATGAAGATCTTATTGCTGGGTTCAGGTGGTCGTGAACATGCCCTGGCGTGGAAGATGAAACAAAGCCCGTTATGCAATGAGTTGTTTGTAGCGCCGGGAAATGCGGGCACCGCGGCGGTAGGGGAAAATGTAGCCATCAATTTGTCTGACTTTAGTGCTATCCGATCTTTTTGTGTCTCTGAGCAGATAGATCTTGTTGTAGTTGGCCCTGAAGAACCATTGGTAAAAGGCATTTACGACTACCTTACCGAACAACCTGAAAGCCCTGGCGCTTCGTGGAGTGGAATGGTTATCGGTCCGTCGGCTGCAGCGGCTCGGCTGGAAGGAAGTAAAGCTTTTTCGAAACATTTTATGCAGCGCCATAACATTCCAACCGCTGGCTATGCCGAGTTCGACGAATACAGTTATGCAGAAGGAACGATTTATATCGCTGAACACTCACTGCCTGTTGTTTTAAAAGCCGATGGTCTGGCGGCCGGTAAAGGCGTAATCATTTGCGAAACTCATGACAAAGCACTATCTGCATTCGCGGAAATGATCAGGGGAAAACAGTTTGGTGATGCATCGTCGAAGGTTGTTGTCGAAGAATTTCTCCAGGGCATAGAGCTGAGTGTTTTTGTACTCACCGACGGAACGGGTTACCAGGTTATCGGGCACGCTAAAGACTATAAGAGAGTTGGCGAAGGGGATGTGGGACTAAATACCGGCGGGATGGGATGTGTAAGTCCTGTACCATTTGCAACCGGGGAATTCATGAAAAAAGTGGAGGAGCATGTTATTAAACCCACCATCAGGGGTTTGCACTCGGAAGGCATGGTATATAAAGGATTTATCTTTATTGGTTTGATGAATAACAATGGCGAACCCTATGTGATCGAATACAATTGCCGGATGGGTGACCCGGAAACCGAAGTGGTGATGCCTCGTTTGGAAAACGACCTTTTGGAACTGTTCCTGGCGGTATACAACGATTCACTTGACGACGTTCAGATCAGGTTTGACCAACGAAGTGTCGCAACGGTTGTTGCCGTTAGTGGAGGCTACCCGGGAGATTATCAAAAAGGTTTACCCATTACCCTCGAAACAGCACGTCCCCAAAACGGCGAAGGTGCATCTGGTGACCATGAGGTGATGATCTTTCATGCAGGTACGTCGTTACAAAACGGGAAGTTGGTGACCAATGGCGGAAGAGTTTTGGCAGTAACCGCAATCGGCGATACAATCAACGAAGCTGTCCATCAATCGGTAGAAGCAATGCAGCTTATTTCATTTGAAGGCATGTATTTTAGAAAAGACATTGGCTACGAGTTCAGGTGATTCATCCGTTATTGGCAAGAGGCATTTAGATAACTTTAACAATCAGGGTTAAAACGCTGGTGTGCTTTCGTACATCCCAACGGCATCAGCCTATACCTAACCAAACGCGTATTTGCATGCTTCTTCAGCCTTACCCGGTGTTCGGTTCCCATTATCTGCCTTTGCGAAATATTGCTGCCTATGGGCCTCATTCTTCGCACAAGTACATATAACATAAAATGGTACATGGAGCGAAAACAAGTATTCTTTTGAACAAACTCCTTTTCCTTTGTCTATGATAATGTGCTGTTTAGAGCTGTTGTTGTTAACATCAGCCGGCTAAACTAACCCGTTGTTCACATTCAATCAACGCAGCTTCTTTCGCGGTTTCTCTACTTTGTTAATTCGGATTATTTCTTACAACTTTGCACGCATTACATTAAATAGCAGACTTCAATAATATAAATGGGACTTTTCAACTGGTTTACACAGGAAATTGCAATGGACCTTGGTACCGCCAATACCTTGATCATCCATAACGAGGAAGTGGTGGTGAATGAGCCTTCTATAATTGCGCTTGATCGCAATAATCTCAAGACGGTGATTGCCGTCGGAAAACGTGCATTGATGATGCACGAAAAAACACATGAAAGCATTCGAACCATACGTCCCCTGAAAGATGGGGTTATAGCCGACTTTAACGCCGCCGAACTTATGATACGGGAGATGATCAAAATGATCTACCCCAAAAAGCCGCTTTTCCCGCCCAGCTGGCGAATGATGATTTGTATTCCGTCGAGTATTACAGAGGTAGAGAAGCGAGCGGTTCGCGACAGTGCGGAGCAGGCAGGCGCGAAAGAAGTTTACTTGTTGCACGAACCAATGGCGGCTGCACTGGGTATTGGCATCGATGTGGAGGAGCCCGTAGGTAATATGATCATCGATATCGGGGGAGGAACAACAGGTATCACCGTTATTGCACTTGCGGGTATCGTATGTGATCAGAGTATCCGTATTGCAGGTGATGAATTCACGGCCGATATTATGGAGGCACTACGCCGCTACCACAGCTTACTCATTGGTGAACGAACAGCAGAACAGATCAAGATACAAATTGGTGCCGCCATGAAAGATCTTGATAATCCTCCGGATGACATTCCGGTAAATGGACGCGACCTTGTAACCGGCATTCCTAAACAAATTATTGTAAGCTACCAGGAAGTTGCTGAGGCACTCGACAAAAGCATATTTAAGATCGAGGAAGCCATTCTTAAAGCACTGGAAACAACACCTCCGGAACTTGCTTCGGATATTTATCGTCGCGGCCTGTACCTCACCGGTGGTGGAGCGTTGTTAAGGGGACTGGATAAACGCCTGAGTCAAAAGATCAAGCTTCCCGTTCACGTAGCTGATGATCCTTTAAAAAGTGTCGTTAGGGGAACCGGGATCGCGTTGAAGAACTACAATCGTTTCCCTTTTATTATGCGATAACATCAGGGGCGGCATTCGGCATGCCGGTCGTTTCAACGGTAAATTATTTTACTTTAATTTCAAATCAACGGTCGTTCCCCGGTAAGGAAAGGCAGGAGGGGTTTAATGAAAAACATATTTCTCTTCATCAGAAGATATTTTAATTTCCTCGTCTTCCTGGTGTTGCAGATTGTTTCTCTATCGTTCCTCGTCACCTACAACAAAACGCAGGAAGCAGTTTATTCAAACTTCGCAAATGAGATTACAGGAAAGGTAAATACGCAGTACAATAAAATACAGTACTACTTTCAACTTAAAGAAACCAACCGCCAGCTTTCCGAGGAAAATGCAATACTCCGCAACATGCTGGCTTCAAACTTCGAAGGCCCCGATACATCAATCGCAAAAGGTGTCGACACCCTTACACGTGACACTGCCGGACGGGTAAGAAAGTTCATATGGCTACCTGCCAAAGTCGTAGGTAACAGCTACTCGTCTGCGATGAACTACCTGACGCTCCACAGGGGCGCACTGCAAGGCGTAAAAAAGAATATGGCCGTAATCGGACCACAAGGTGTTGTGGGAAGCGTAATCGACGTTTCGGACAACTACAGCCGGGTGATGAGCTTGTTGCACACCAATAGCCGTGTTAGTTCAATGCTCGTCAATGGAAATGTTGCGGGTAGCGTTGAATGGGACGGCAAAGATCCGCGATACCTAACCTTGCGGAACATTCCCCGCAGCATCGAAGTCAAAAAGGGCGACTCGGTGGTAACAAGCACTTACTCAGCGAACTTTCCGTCGCACATAATGGTGGGTACCATAGCCGATTTCAAGCCTGATGGCAGTACA
>JASLBT010000224.1 GCA_030146445.1 Segetibacter sp.
ATCCTACCGTGCCCGGGAACGTGTTAAGAAAAGGCAGGTACCAGTTTGAGCTGGAGCAAACGATGCGCGAAGATCACCTGCAACATGTAATGAATGCCGGAATAAGGATTGAAAAAGTGAAATAACCCGCCTCACCCATATACGCGAAGTATCCGCAAGCTGTTTCAAAAAAAATGAAAGGAAAGAATACTTCAAAAAAGCTCAGGATCATTACCATCGTATACTGGTTTCTGCTGCTGTACGTAGTTGCTGCTTTAGTGTGGTGGTTCATTTCCCTTGAGCGGCAGAACAGGCAAATGACCAATTATAAACTCCAGGAGCTCGTAACCACGGATCCTGCTTACAAAAGCAAAGTTGAGCAGATCAGTAACGAAAAGCAGCGACAGACACGGAAGTACGTGATGGAAGGGGTGGTGTTCCTCGGTTTGATCATCATTTCAGCAGTTTATGTTTATCGCGCGACGAGGCGCCAGTTCAGGCTATCGATACAGCAGCAGAACTTCATGATGGCCATCACCCACGAATTGAAAACCCCCATTGCCGTTACTTTATTAAACCTGGAAACACTACAGAAACACCGCCTCGACGAAAGCAGGCAACTGAAGCTGATAGCAAACACAATACAGGAGGCAAACCGGCTAAATACCCTCTGCAATAATATCCTGCTTGCTTCGCAGCTGGAGGCGCGTGCCTACCAGTTAAACCGGATTGAACTAAATTTGAGTGAAGTTGTAGAAGATTGCATTGCTGAGTTTGAAAGCCATTTTCCCGGCCGGAAGATCAACAGCAATGTTGCCCAACAGGTTTTTTTTACGGGCGAACATTTGCTGATGCAGGTACTGGTGAATAACCTTTTAGAGAACGCCCAGAAGTATACCCCTAAAGAGAAGCCCATCAAAGTGGAACTCACCGAACAACATCAGCGTATTATATTGAAGGTTGCTGACGAGGGGCCCGGAATTGCAGATGACGAAAAGCGGAAAATATTTGAAAAGTTCTACCGGATTGGTAATGAAGCAACACGCAATGCCAAGGGAACAGGATTAGGTTTGTACCTGTGTAAGAGAATAACGAATGATCATGGCGGTGACATCTCGGTGAAAAACAACGACCCGCAGGGTAGCGTTTTTATGGTAACACTAAACAAAACAGCCGGATGACAAGAGAAATAAAAGCGAACATCCTATTGGTAGAAGACGAAGAAAATCTTCATGAAGCGCTGAAGCTGAACCTCGAGCTGGAGGGCTATTCGGTAACTTCAGCTTTTACGGGCAATGAAGCATTCAAAGCCATAAAGGATGAATATTTCGACCTGATCATTATGGACATCATGTTGCCTGAAGTAGATGGCATTACGATTACTGAAACACTTCGCATTCAGAACAACGAAGTACCGATACTGATCTTAAGCGCCAAAAATAACAGCGCCGACCGGGTACTTGGGCTGAAAAAAGGTGCGGATGATTACCTGACAAAACCCTTTAATCTCGAAGAATTATTGTTGCGGGTAAATAAACTGATCCAGAAAAATAAAAAGTTGCTCGACAAAGAATCGATCGGGGACGTGTATGAATTTGGTAAAAACAAGATCGATTTTAAGGCGCAGGAAGCCATCACCTGGAACAACGAACACATCGAACTAAGTAAAAAGGAAGGCATGCTGTTGAAGCTGCTCCTTGAAAACAAAAATGAAGTGGTTACCCGGGAGAAGATCTTACAGTCGGTTTGGGGCTATAACGTTTACCCGACCACCAGAACGATCGATAACTTTATCCTGAACTTTAGAAAGTATTTCGAACGCGATAGCCGGAACCCCCAGTTCTTTCACTCCGTTCGGGGCGTGGGTTATAAATACACCGAATAATCACCAGGTGGCGGTAAAGCAAGGAGGGTTTTACGGATGGGCCTTGTGCAGCCTGGTCAGTAACTCTATTGCCAGTAACCGGTGCTTCATTGCTTCTTCCGCATCAAATACAGGGGTATACATACCCAGGCTGCAATTTTTCAATAATTGATCCACCTCTTTAAAGGTATCCTGCTCGTTCGGGTGTACGTTGACCAGGGAAGCAGTGTCTGCACCTTCAACATTATACTTCGAATTGAGATAGGAATGAATATGCCTTTTTAGCTGCTTATAGAAGTCGTGGTCCTCAATTGGATTAAGGTCCCGTATGGCGTGGATATACTGTTCGGAGTCAATAACCACAGGTGGGGGCGGTTCGCTTTGAACAGGCACAACCGGTTTTGTCACCGGCTGTTTTTTTCCGCTTAATTTATAGTTGGACCAATACAAGCCGGCGATTACTGCAACAAACCCGGCAATGACCAGGATGTAAAGCCTGTTTTGATCATCGGTGGTACTGATGATGTTTGAAACGGGCAAGAACTGCTTCCGACCTTTTTCGACGGTAAACGAAAGCGCAGCTGTTTGTATCGTTTCGTAGCGTTCATTTACCGGGTCAAAGTAGCAGAACCCTGTACCAGGTAAGCTATACTGTCCCTTTTTGGCGACGATAAAAGGATAGGTAAATGTTTTTCGTACCCTTACCGGTGCAATGTTTTTATCAGACTCTTCGTCCTGTGCAGGATCGAATCCTTCAATTCCGTTCGGCCATGTTACCGACGGCGCCGTTATCTGGTGCAGGTTGCCGATGCCATCAATTACCACACTCAGTGCTGCATTATTGTTGGTGGTGATTTTCGAATCACCTATTGAAGCTTCCATGGTAAACCTTCCGACTGCCCCTGTGAATGCCTCAGGCTGCGGAGTGGGGAGCGGTTTTACTTTTATAACACTCACCGGGTTACTAACGGTTACTTCCTGTTCAAAAGCCGGGGTCGTCCGGTTGTAAAACAGGTCGCGGTAGTTCAGATCTTCTTCTTTGTAAAACATTACGTTGTTTGCAACGCTTGCCTTTGGCAGGATCACTTCTCCCGGTTGCAGCGGAATAAGCTGCACTTTGCGGATGACGTAAACATTATAGATTTTTCCGTTGATCATCTCCCGCTTTGGCAAGCTTTGCTCAGTGGTAAGTTCGGTAACGGTACACCCGGAAAACTCAGGTTGTTTCACCACCCGTGATTGTGACCGCAACCTCGTGCAAAGTTTATAGGTTGCAATAACTGCTTCTCCCACATAGCAGGTTGGCTTGCTGATATCGAGCTTGACCAACAGGTTATTTTTGATCTTATTGATCGGGTTTTCTCCTTTTCTCAACACCTGGTCTCTTGTATCACTTTCGTCACTCTCCGACAGCTCGTCCGTACCCGCGCCAGGTTGCGGGCGCATATGGGTACGCCTGTTTCCTGCTACATGGTCTACGGCCTTTACCTCGACGCTGACCGTATTACTTTTTCGCTTGTTATTATGATCGATGATGATGGTTGCGGCAGGCACACTCAGCTTTCCGCTTCGGGTTGGTTGGAGTGTTACCGAATAGATAATTTGTTGAGTTATCGTATTGCCGGTTTGCATACGGTTGCTGCTGAAGTTAGGGCCCGACTGTACAATCCAGCCCGGAAAAGCGGGAAGCATAAATTCAGCCAGTTCAAGGTTCTCGGCCACGTATTGCACTTCGAGCAGATCACTTTTGCCGATCGCCCTCGAGGATACCCGGGTCGTAAAACTTTGCGCAAAACCGGCATGGGAAATAATAAGCAGCAAAGCCCATATGTATCTTGAGAAGGTCTTCATGTATTAGGGCAAATGTAATATTTACCGGACGCACCGGGAAAGAATCAGGGGTTAACCGCTCGTTAAAACATCGGCTCCAGAAGCAGCCTGCAGTTATACCCTTAGCTCCCCGTTTGTGGATTTTTAAGCCAGCGTTCGGCCTTTATTCCCATTGAAGAAGCTGCCTTTGTTTTTGTGTAAGTTTGTTCTAAACAACCCTGATGTCGAATCTAGAAACGATCATTGATTTTTTGGACCCGGTGAATGTATTTGAACTGTCGAATGATGAAGGTTTCAAAGGGACGCAGCTCGGCAGGCACATCGACTTGTACGACGAATCGTTTCCCGACATATCAGACGCCGACATGGTTTTGGTTGGATGCGGGGAAAGCCGCGGCAGTTTTACCGAAGCTAAGCATACCGACGGCCCCAATGCCATACGAAAGGAGTTCTACAGCCTGTTTCACTGGCACCAGGACGTGAAGGTGGCAGATATCGGCAATGTAAAAGTGGGATCATCGCTAAAGGATAGTTATGCTGCGCTGAGCTCGGTGGTAAATGAACTTTTGCTGCACAAAAAACGGGTGGTGATTTTAGGTGGCAGCCACGACCTTACCGTTGCGCAATACAAGGCCTACGCCCACATGGAACAAATCATCGAGGCGGTATGTGTTGACGCAAAAATCGATCTCGACATCGAGAGCGTAATGCCGGCAGAAAACTTCCTGATGGGCATGTTGACGGCTGAACCAAACTTTATTCGCAACTACAACCACATCGGCTTTCAAAGCTACTTTGTTCATCCCGACATGTTACAAACCATCGACCGGCTCCGTTTCGACTGCTTCAGGGTGGGACGGGTGAAAGAAAACATGGAAGAGATGGAACCTGTAATCAGGAATACACACTTATTCAGCTTCGATATATCGGCAATACAAAACAGTCATGCCCCTGCAAACCGAACGACGCCAAATGGTTTTAACGGCGAAGAAGCCTGTACGCTGATGCAATACGCGGGTATGAGCCCGACGGTGAACAGTGTGGGCATTTATGGTTTTGATCCAAGGCTCGACGTGCACGACCTTACTGCCAAGCAAGTCTCACACATGTTGTGGTATTTTATGGATGGGATATCAAAGGGTAAGATGGAAGCCGCAATTGAGGACCGCAATAACTATAACGAGTTCAATATGGCGTTCGCCGAAATCGAAACCTCGTTTCTGCAAAGCAAAAAAAGCGGCAGGTGGTGGATGCAGCTACCCGATGGCAAATACATAGCGTGCAGCCACCGGGATTATATTGCAGCCTCGAAGAATGATATCCCCGAACGGTGGTTACGCGCTATCGAAAGAAGTTAAAGAGCCAGCGTTTCAGCCCTTTTATTTTGAGATTGGTTAAGACATCCGTTCGCCAAAGGATACCAACCCCCAGATGAGCGCCACGCCGAAACCGATCAGCACGAGTCCGCTTACCCGGTTGATGATGTGAATATTGTGGGGTGTCAGTTTTTGTCGAATGCGCCCCGCCAGCATCACTTTGGTGATGTCGAAAACGGCAACTACCACAAGGCAGGTCGTAAATACAATTAAACGGTAGTGAGAGCTTTCTAACAACAAAGATGTGGACGTAAGCAACCAGAACCCAATAACGGCAGGGTTTAAAATGTTCATGAAAAAGCCGGAAAGAAAGATCTTGAGGTAATCTCTTTTGCGCATGGTCTTAATTACATGCATGCCTTCCGGGTTAACGGGTACTTTTTTATAAAAAATTACATAAACTCCCAGCGCGATCAACAGGCAGCTACCACCGATGCCGATCTGGGTTTGGTATTCAAGCAGGTTGCTAAATAGTTCTGTAAAGAAGTTCGCCACTACTACAATAGCGATGTCACTTGCCGATACCCCGGCAATAAAAGCAAATCCTCCCTTATGTCCGTTATTGAGACTTTGCTTAATGATGGAGAAGATGACAGGCCCTACCGTAATACTGAGCATAAAACCTAAAGCCAAACCTTTCAATACTGCAGGAATCATCGTCAGAATTATGCTTTGATCACTTACTTATCTTGACACCAGCTGTCCTGCTAAAAAATTCTGCCAGTCGTCCAGCATTTTCCCTTTGAGCACCCTGGGAAATTTGTGCTGCCCGCCAACTTTTCCCTTTTGGCGCATAAACTCCATGAAATCTTCTTCAGTAAGCACATCCAACATAACAGACTTTAATGCGCTGTTACGTTCAACAGCATAGTCATCATTTAGTTGCTTAAGCTTGTCGTCCAATTTCCTGCACAACTCCTCTTTATCCACTTTATCATCACAGGCCACATACCAGTGATGGGCAAAAAACGATTCAAAAGGTACACCGGCAACCGTAAATTCAGGTATACTGATGTTCATCTCCTCACTTACGAGTTGAACCGCTTTATTCATATTGTCGACACTCAGGTGTTCCCCTACAAGACTTAAAAAGTGTTTGGTGCGCCCGGTGATCACGATCTCTGATCTTTCTTTATCTGTAAACCTGATCGTGTCGCCGATCAGGTAACGCCACGTGCCCGCCGAAGTGCTCAATAGAAGTGCATAGGTTGTGCCCTCTTCCACTTCGTGAATCATCAGCACTTCAGGGTTAGCAACTACATTTCCATCCGCGTCAAAATTGTGTTCGTTGAAAGGAATAAACTCGAAGAAGATGTGACCTGAGGTGAGAAGACGCATTCCTTTTGCATATTGCCGGTCCTGGTAGGCGATAAATCCCTCGCTCGCCAGGTAAGTTTCAATATAAATCAGCGGACGTGCAAGTAGTTTTTCAAAGCCTTTCTTATAAGGCTCAAACGCCACTCCGCCATGAACAAAAAAGGCCAGGTTTGGCCACATATCATGTATCGTCTTCAGCTTGTAACGCTCAATTATCCGTTCCATGCACAACTGTATCCACGCCGGTACCCCAACCACAAAGCCAATGTCCCACTCCGGAGCCTTCTCTACAATTTCGTCTAGTTTCTTGTTCCAGTCGCGCTGCCGTGAAATCTTAGGACCGGGTTTATAAAATGGCTGAAACCAAAATGGTATCCGTTTGCTGGTGATGCCGCTTAGGTCACCGGCATAATAGCCGTGCTCTTTCTGAAGGTCAGTGCTGCCGCCGATGGTCAGCCAGCCTTTCCCAATCGATTTAACCGGCAAATCCTGGTAATTGCGTAACGTAATCAGGTGTTTGATCATCGCGAGCCGATTGCCCCTTAAAAGGTCTTTAGTGATCGGGATGTACTTACTCGAAGCTTCGCTCGTTCCACTGCTCAGGGCGTAAAAATTGATCTTACCGGGCCAACATACATCAGGAATATTTTCAAGGGTTTTGTGCCACCATTCGCGGTATATCTTGTTGTAGTCAAACACCGGAACCATCTTCTGAAACGTCTTGCCGGGGTGGCTGCTCATCAGTATCTCGTCAAACTTATAGGCTTGTCCAAATTGAGTAAAGCGTGCTTTGCGTAGTAGTCTTTTTAACACATTAATCTGCTGACGGCGAGCATTGTTTTCTGGTAATCTCAGTGCCCTCATCAGTGTTTTTGGCAGCTTAATATCGAATATAGCCATATGGCAATTGTTGTGTTAATTATACATGTACGAAACTACAGCAATTGCCGCACATGTGGTGGTGGCTTTTCGTTAATACCGACATTGCTCCAAAGGGTCTTTTTTTGGTGACCAACATATCAACCCGGTGAATCATCGTTGCCACGTCCGCCCGGCTACCCATTCGGACGGGCTCGGTTCATCCGATCGTTTTTCATGGCATCAGAAACAATGTTCGGTGACCGGTTGGTGCACATTAAAGCGTCCGCAGCCGCGGTACTTGCAGAGACGGTGATATTAACTACTCCCCGTTCTGCGGTAATGCCGAACAATCATTTTAATCTCGCGAAACCAGTACAGACGGGGCCTGTAGCTGCTTTCGCCATGGGCTGTATTTTTCGAAGAAATAGTGGAGACATTTTCAAACGGGTCACCGTTAGTGGAAAGTGAACCCTTTTTTATTGAAGGTATTTCGAGCTTTTGCACCCCGTAGCCCACCCACGTTTTGCGACCACTTAAAACCACCAGGGCATGTGGAATTATTTTGCTGCCCGTGATAAAAAGCTGGATTGGAAACGAAACAAGGATGAGTAAGGAGATTACAATATCGGTCAGCCGTTTGACATATTGCTGGTACGGGTCCGATAGGCAATAGTATCCTTCATCTGACAACGACTCTCCGGGGGTGTAGCGCGAGTCGCTGCCGATAATACTGCTGCTTTTGTCTGCATGAAAACGGGCATAGACTCCCGCAGGAACCTGTTGCAGGAGGTTAATGATGTCAGTAAAGCTTAGGTGACCTTCACAAAAGATGATTTCACCATAGTTTCCCGCATGTACATCATCGGCCACTTTGTATAACTTGTGGGCTATTGCGTTTACTTCAACCGGGATATGACGAATGTCGCCGGCAAGGTATCCCGATCTCAATAGCAGCTGTTGTATATTGTTGAACTGGCTGGTTGTGCCGGCTACAGCTATATGTTTTTTACGGCTCGCGGCTTTTGTGTCTTTAACAATTTTCAGCTGGTGCAGAACCGTCCGAAACACCATGATAAGCACAACCGAGAAGGTTGCCGCAATCAGCGTGACGGGAGCATAACTTATCTCGTTGGGTAAGAGTTCGCAAACGAGCAGACTCACTACCAGCGAAATGCCAACGGAAAAGATAACTTTAACATTGCTATACCGGCCATGGTATAAACCGGCAAGTACGCCTGTAAATATATAGCTAAGGGCGAACAAAGGGAAGGTAAGTTCAAATAGTTTACCCGGTGCCAGGCCTGTTGTTGGAAATAGCCTTGCAGCCGCAAAAGCCGATAGGAAAAACGCGAGCAACATGATGGCGAGTTCAGCAGCAGGAAGCCAGACCTGTTTATAAAACCCGTTGATCACAGTCGCAAAAGCCCGGAGCCAGATCCCCGCGTGGATCAAACGGTTATACATTTTTGCTTTGGTACCGCCATAGTGCTTTTTTACAAATATGCTCATCGCATTGTAAAAAATGTGCACATAGTTCAGACTACCTTTTTTAGTGCTCTCTCCTTTGAAGTGAACGATGGTCGTGTCGGCAAAATAGTAATTGCGATAGCCTGCCTGTTGTATCCGGTAACTTAGGTCGATGTCTTCGCCATACATAAAAAACGACTCGTCGAAGCCGCCTAATTGCAACAACAAGGGCTGTCGCACCATCATAAAAGCGCCTGCGAGCACGTCAACATCATGCGTTTTGTTTTCGTCGAGGAACCCCAGGGCATAGCGGTCAAAAATCCTGGATTTCGGGAACAGCGCATTTAGCCCAAGAAGTTTGTACAACGAGGTATAAGGCGAGGGGAATGACCGTTTACTTTCCGGCAGAAACTTTCCGCTTCCATCAATCATTCTTACCCCGAGGGCACCTGCTTCATCATGTGCATACATAAAATCCAGGCACTTTCTTAAACAGTCTTCCGGAATAATCGTGTCTGGATTTAAAAATAAGATAAACTCTCCCCTGGCTTTATGCACTGCCAGGTTATTGGCTTTGCTAAACCCAATGTTCTTGGAGTTTGCCAGATACAGGGGAAAGTGGAACCTGTTTTTAAGGTAATCAATTGATCCGTCGGAAGAAGCGTTGTCAACGATCCAAACTTCAGCTTCAATCTCTTGTATGGCTTTCTGAACAGCGCAGAGGCATTGCTCAAGAAAATACCTGACATTGAAGTTTACTATAATAATGGATAATTGCAAAAACTGCTGCTGTTAGTCTACACGAATTACGATTATTTTTTTTCAAAGCCCAAACTATTACAACGGCTTATTATTTCCATCAATAAAATACGTCCATTTATCTTTGCGGGATGCTTAAACAAACATTATTAGATGCTACCCACGCTGGGGCAAATGTAATCCGGCAGTTCTTCAATGGAACATTCGAAGTATCAAACAAAGAAGGCGTGAACAACCTTGTTACAGAGGCTGATCATGCGGCTGACAGGATTATTATGGAAACCATTCGCCACAGCTTTCCCGACCACTACCTGTTAACCGAGGAGTCCGGGGACTTAATAATGGACAGCAGTTATAAATGGATCATCGATCCTATTGATGGTACGGTCAATTTTGCCAATGGTATCCCGATTTGTGCCGTGAGCATCGGGCTCGAACACAATGGCGTGATCGTGATGGGTGCTGTTTACAATCCCCTGATGAATGAATTCTTTTTTGCTGAAAAAGGCTCGGGGGCAACGCTAAACGACAAACCAATTACTGTAGGTAAAAAGACCGACCTGGTGAAAAGCTGTCTTGTCACCGGCTTTCCTTATACTTATGTCGACATGCCTAACGGACCCCTGCAGATCTTTGATAAATTGATCCGCAAGGGTGTACCGGTCCGCCGGCTGGGCAGTGCTGCAATCGATCTTTGTTGGGTCGCAGCAGGACGCTTTGATGGGTTTTACGAACACAAATTAAATCCGTGGGACAGTGCCGCCGGCTTTTTGATCGTAGAAGAAGCGGGTGGAAAGGTCACCGACTTTTCCGGAAACTACTATTCGCCTTACCAGCCCCAAATTCTTGCCACCAACGGCTTGATACATGATGAACTGATTAAGGCCGTTAATGGTGAATGGGAGTAGGCTCTGCACACACCTGGTGGCATCTTGCTGCGCCAATTGCCTTAGAAACTTTAACATTTTATCATTTTGCAATCTTCACTATAATGGAAAATAAGCGCACAGAAATTACCGACCTGGGTGAGTTCGGATTGATCGACCACCTGACACGAAATTTCGAGATCCAGAATGCTTCAACCATATTGAGCATCGGTGATGACGGCGCTGTGATTGATCACTTTGGTAAGCAGACCGTGATCTCAACCGACATGCTTATTGAAGGGATACACTTCGACCTGATGTATACCCCACTTAAGCACCTTGGGTATAAAAGTGTGGTCGTTAACCTCAGCGACATTTACGCAATGAATGCCACACCAACTTGCATTACGTTGAGTATTGCATTTAGCAACCGGTTTAGCCTCGAAGCACTCGATGACTTCTACAACGGAGTTTATGCGGCCTGCGAGCAGTACAACGTCGACCTTATCGGGGGAGACACGTCAACCTCACAAAAGGGGTTTATCATTAGCGTGACGGCATTGGGCGAAGTGATCCCGGAAAAAGTCGTAAAAAGGAGTGGAGCAAAAAAGGGTGACCTCATCTGTGTTTCCGGCTTTCTTGGAGGAGCATTCCTCGGTTTAACCATCCTGGAACGCGAAAAGAAGATCTATCTCGAAAGTCCACAGGTTCAGCCCGATCTGGGCAACGAGGATTACATCATAGGAAGGCTGCTCAAGCCTGAAGCGAGGAGAGACATTGTTGAATTTTTTGAGTCGTCGGGCATTGTTCCGTCCAGCATGATGGACGTGAGCGATGGGCTCAGCAGTGAGATCATGCACATTTGCAAGCAAAGCAATGTGGGCTGCATGATTTACGAAGATAAGATACCTGTTCACGACGATGCACGCCGGTACGCTTATAAAATCGAAATGGACCCGACAGCCTGCGCCTTAAGTGGAGGTGAAGACTATGAGCTGCTTTTTACCGTTCCGCAAAGCGATTACGATAAACTGGTGTTGAACGAAAATATTTCTGCTATCGGCTACATCACCGACGTGGAAGAAGGCTTATATATTACCACTAAAGGAGGAAACAGCCACAAGATCGTTGCGCAGGGTTGGAATGCGTTCGGGCCAGCCTGACGGTATTTCCAATGGTACAGAAATTGAGGTTTTCAAGGTAAATGAATTGCCATGAAAACGATTTTATTACTCGCAAGTTCCTGGCTAATATTCTCAGGATTTGCAATAAAAAACGAACAGGCATTTACTGGTATCAACACCACTAAGCAGGCAACGGTTCAATACGCCGGTGACCCCAGCACCGACGGATTCGGTTGGGTACTTATGTTAGCCGATAAAGAAGTCGTGCTTCCGGATTATCTGCCTGACAGCTATTGCCACGATGGACTTACTGTGTTCGTCGAATTTGTATTTACCGGGGAGTACTTCCCAACCAGGTCGACTAAGCCGGTACCTATTGTTGAAATCATTCATATCGAAGCAGCTACAGACTAACATTGCTGCCTTTCAAACCAGTGAAGACCGTCGGCTAAAAGGTGGCAAGGTTTTCAATGGTTTTGTATTTACGAAAAACATAAACTCCGCTACGATGAAAAATATACTTGTAATGATCTCCTGCCTTTTGTTGCTGGCAGGCTGTTCGAAAGCGGACAACAGTGCTCCGGCCTCTGCTGCCCCAACGGTTACAACAAAGGCAACGATAGATTATTTAGGCGATCCGGCAGTTGGCGGCCTTGGTTGGGGGCTAAGAATTGGATCAACGTACGAATTGCCAACTAATCTTGCAGATGAGTTTAAGGTAGACGAGCAGGACGTTAACGTGAGCTACAGAAAAACAGAACAGGTGTTCCCGTGCCGTTGCAGCGAAAAAAAGTTTATGGTAGAGATTGTCTCCATCACCAGGATCTGAGCGTGAAATAAAGTATTAGGTATATTGTGGCGGTGAAAAACACGTGTGTACGATCTATTTTAGCCGTTGTAGTGGTTTCATTGCTATCGTGTGGCCCTGCTGCCAGGCAGGCACAGCTCACGGCTCCTAAAATGAGTCCTGAATCGCTAAAGGCTGACCTATCAATTTTAAAGACAATACTCGAGAGAAATCATCCCAGCCTTTACTGGTATACCACAAAAGACTCCCTTGATCAGCACTTCCGCCAAACGAGCTTGTCTATCACCGACTCGCTTACCGAACTTCAGTTCAAAAACAAGGTTGCCCGGCTCATTAGCCAGGTTCGCTGCGGCCATACTGCCGTACGATCATCTTCCAGATACAGCCGTTTAAGTTCGCGGAGAAGGTCCCGCCAGTTTCCCTTATCCCTCAAAGTTTGGGACGATAGCATGGTGCTGGTGAACAGTACGGTTCGTAACCATCCTGAACTCAGGCGCGGCACCATCATTACCGGCATAAATGGTTATTCAAACCGGCAGCTGCTCGACAGTATCTACCAGTTTATCAGTACCGATGGGTATACGCTCAATTTCAAGCAGCAGATCGTTAGTTTTAATTTCCCTTTTTACTTTGCGAACACCTTTGGGATCGACAGCCAATACCAGGTTACTTACATCGACAGTACGGGGCGATCACGAAATACCCTGGTAAAAAGTTTGCCTCCGCGGCTGGATTTTTCCAGAAAAGACGTTGATTCATTAAGGGGAATAAGCCGGCGCGAGTTCCGCCATTTTCGAAAGATGTCGAGAAGAAGCTTGTTAATTGACACCGGCCTTCATACCGCCATCTTAAAAGTTAACACATTCAGTGAGGGTCATCTGCAGCAATTTTTCAGGCGCACCTTCAAAAAGCTTCAACGGGAAAAAATTGAGAACCTGGTAATTGACCTTCGCGAAAACGGAGGTGGAAACATAATGAGCAGTACGAGATTAACCCAATACCTGATCAAACGTCCATTTAAAATCGCCGACACCGTTGCGGCCATTAGCCGTTGCTTTTCCCACAGGCGGTACATTAAACCATGGTTTATTTACTGGCTGAGTATGCATGTGACCGGCAGGAAGAAACAAGACGGCCGTATACACTTCAGCTATTTCGAGAATCACCTGTTCAAACCAAAAAAGCGGAACCACTTCGACGGCAAGATCTACCTGGTTGCAGGGGGCTATAGTTTTTCAGCAGCAACCCTTTTTATCAGTGCGTTAAAAGGCCAGAACAATGTAACTGTTGTGGGCGAGGAGACCGGGGGAGGTTCGTATGGAAATACGGCAATGCACCTGCCGGTTATAAATCTGCCAAACAGCAAAGTTCGGGTTATATTACCGCTATACCGGATCGTGATCGACAAGGACCGGCCAAAAACCGGACGGGGAATATTCCCGGATGTAACGGTAAACCCCTCATCTGCAGGAATCAGGCAAGGCATCGACGTTAAAATGGAGAAAGTTCACCAACTGATCATTTCAGGTAAGCCTGCTGCCAAAAAATAGGATGGTTACGGTTTTCCCCTTGTCGACTTCAGGAAAGTTATCGTTAGCGAATTGGCTCGTTTAGGGTTAGCATTGGGCTAAAATCTTCTGAATCGGGCCCGGTAGGATATAAAAACCGCCCGGCAGATGCTGCCGGGCGGTTAAGGTTATTGGGAACAACCTTAAAAACTACTCTCTGATGATCATTGGTTTAAAGTTAAACGGAGCGTCGCAACGATGTTTCATCAATGCTCCATCGCCCGTTACCAAAAAAACCTTCACAATCGGCGGTTTCACAGACTGTTTAGGCCGGTTTACCAGACGCGAATACGTTGATCGGCGGGCTTATACATTTTATCGCCCTGCTTTACATTGAACGCATCGTACCATGCATCAATGTTTGCAACCGGTCCGTTTGCGCGGTGCATACCGGGGGAGTGCGGATCGGTAAGGATCAGCTGCGCCTGTGTTTCTGCTAACGCATTGCTGCGCCATACCTGGGCCCAGCTGAGAAAAAACCGCTGTGCTGGTGTAAAATCATCGATCTTCTTGCCTTCTTTGAACTGTTTCGTTTTAGTAAAAGCCTCGTAAGCAATGCTCAGGCCGCCAAGATCGGCCAGATTTTCGCCGAGCGTTAATCTTCCATTTACATGAAGGGTATCAAGCACTGTGTATTCGTTGTATTGTTTTACCACCATGTCGGCCTTAGCCTTAAACTTGTCGGCATCTTCTTTTGCCCACCAATCTTCAAGGTTTCCGCTGGCGGCAAACTGTCGACCCTGGTCGTCGAAACCGTGCGTCATCTCATGACCGATTACTGCACCAATACCACCGTAGTTAACCGCATCATCAGCGCCAAAATCAAAAAACGGGAACTGTAATATGGCTGCCGGGAACACGATCTCGTTATTGCTTGGGTTATAATACGCATTGATCGTTGGCGGTGTCATTCCCCACTGGGTTCTGTCGACAGGTTTCCCCATGCGGTTTACCATTTCGTTATAGGCCCAGATGTCTGCACTGCGAATGTTTCCCAGCAGGTCACCTCTGCTGATTGTAACGCCCTGGTACTCTTTCCACTTATCCGGATAAGCGATTTTCTTTGTGAAAGCCTTTAGCTTTTCGATACCGCGTTTTTTTGTGGCGTCACTCATCCAGTCAAGCTTTTTCAACCGATCCTCGAAAGTGGTTGAAAGATTGTTAACCAGTTCCACCATACGCTGTTTTGCTTCAGGCTTGAAGTATTTTTGAACGTATAGTTGTCCAAGCATTTCGCCGAGCGATGCGTCTATAAGGCTGGCAGTTCTTTGCCACCGGGGTGTCTGTTGGCGCTGGCCTGTTAGCACCTGGGTGTATTTAAAGGCTTCTTCAACAAAACGGTTGCTGAGGTATGGAGCTGAGCTTTTGATTACACTCCAGCGTAGGTAATTTTTCAAATCGGTTAGCGGAGTGGCGGCTAAAAGTGAGTCGACCGACTTTAAAAACCCCGGGTTGCTTACAAGTACTGAGTCCGCACCCCGGATCTTCATTTGCGTTAAAAGGTTCTGCCAGTTGATCTGTGGGGTTGTGGTACTGAGTTGCTGAACCGAAAACTTGTTGTAGGTTTTGTAGGGATCCCGCATTTCCACACGGCTAAACTGGGCTCTTGCAAGGGCGGTCTCGAGGCGAAGAATAGCATCTGCTGCGGCTGAAGCAGCGGCCTCGTTTTCACC
>JASLBT010000171.1 GCA_030146445.1 Segetibacter sp.
CCGATAGATCAACGCAAATAGCTTCCGGTGTTGAAGATTCTGTCACATTACCACTGAAAAATCCCGAAAAGATCAGGTTTCTCGGACAAAACAACAAGCAAGTCGTTGTTTTGTTAAAAGATAGCCAGTCCCCTTTTATCAACGACACCGAGCTCGAATTCTTAACGAGTATTCTGAAGGCCTGCCAACTCAACCTCAGCGATATTGCTGTTGTTAACGTCGCCAACCAGGACGTAAATGCCGCAGACCTGTCGGCGCAATTTTCACCGAAACATGTGTTGATGTTTGATGTTGATCCTGTTTTTGTAAAACTTCCATTTACGATACCGCATTTCCAGGTGCAAAAGTTCGACGGCTGTAGCTATCTCACCTCCGCTTCTTTGAAGCTGATGATCCCCGAGTCACCAGACAGCAAACTCCTTAAAACAAAATTGTCGCTAACACTGCAGAAAGCCTTCAACCTCACCTAATAAATCATGATGCCAACCCTCGTTTTTGCAACAAACAACCCGAACAAAGTTGATGAGGTTAAGGCAATTGTCGGCCAGCAGTATAAAATCATATCACTTGCCGATGCGGGCATCCACATCGATATTCCTGAACCGCATCCTACCATCGAGGAGAACGCCGCAGAAAAGTCGCGAACAATTTATGAACTCACCGGAACCGGCTGCTTCAGCGAAGACACCGGGCTCGAAGTGGAAGCGCTAAATGGCGCTCCGGGTGTAAAAAGTGCGAGGTATGCGGGGGAATACAGCAGCCCGGCAGAAAATGTTGAAAAGCTATTGTTCGAATTAAAGGATATCACCAATCGCAAAGCCCGTTTCCGAACCGTTGTATCGCTAATACTCGACCACAAAGAGTACCGCTTTGAAGGTATATGCAACGGCCGGATTAGCCTGCAACGCAGTGGCAGTGGGGGATTTGGCTATGATCCTGTATTCATTCCGGATGGCGCCACTTTGACTTTTGCAGAAATGGCCTTGTCGGAGAAGAACGCTTTTAGTCACCGCAAGAAGGCTATGGAGCAGCTACTTTCGTTTTTATCCCCCGATGGGAATTAATTTTCTCTTTTTTAGAAAAGTCTGCAACCTTTCGTTACCCGCCTTCATCTGTTATTGTACTGGTCTTCTGTATTTGAGACAATTACCCGTTAATACTCTATATAATAAAGACAAATTAATACAATAATTCATGAAAACAGCTCAACCAACCTCCAGCACTTGTGCGCAAAAACGTGCACCCTACTTAACCGTAAATCCAGGATCTTTTCCATACAGGGGCCTGCTGCCCGCTGGTAATCGCAAACGCAAGGCTGTAACACCGCCAGCTCACGTTTGGGACAAAATTGCAAGCGCCCTTGATAAACAGGATCAGCAAAATAGTCGTTCGGTAAGCATGCAATAAAGAAACATTTTTAGTTTTTTGCCGCCGACGTTTGTTGCTGCCATTTTCACCCGCGCCGCCGTAACTTGCCTGCAACCAACCACGGCTATGGAACGCATCAAACTAAAACTCACCAACCAATTTAAATTTTCGACGACGTTAACGATCCGCATTACCGATCTTAATTATGGTGGGCACGTTGGAAACGATACCTTCCTGTCGCTCATTCATGAAGCAAGGCAGCAGTTTCTCAAACACTATGGGTATGCAGAGTTAGATTTTGAAGGAGTTGGATTAATTATGGCTGACGTGGCGATTGAGTTCAAACAAGAACTACACTATGCCGATAAAGTACGCATATCAGTTGCTGCAACCGGCTTTGATAAATTCGGCTTCGACCTGCACTACCTTATAGAAATGGTGGAAGGGGTAAATGTTGTGCTTGCCGGAAAGGCCAAAACCGGTATGCTGTGCTACGACTATGCAGCGAAGAAGTTGATGAAAGTACCGGAGGAGGCTATACGAAAGCTTAACAACGAATAGCGTCTGCGCCAAGCCCGGTTCGCTACTTTCCCCGTTTCCAGTTTCAGGCAACTTTGGTCTCTGCTGATCAGAACAATAACCCTCGTTCTATTAAACCGTTGTACTATATTAACAGCTAAACGCAGCCGGTTAATGCTGGAGAAATGTAATATTAGACGGGCCCTACCTGCGAATGAATAGCGTCAGGACCGGAACCGACTTAAATGAAAGAAACGTGCAACATCTTTTCACCGCTCCGATCGATTGCTTCAACGAATAATGGGATAAAAAGAATCAACAATGAAACTGCTGATGAACGTAATGCGACGCAACGATGTTGAATCCGTGTTACTGCCCCCTGTTCCCTAAAACCGAATGTCGAAAGGTTATAGTTCCAGGTCGTTCCAGATCTTCCAGCTTTCTTCGGCTTGTATAACCAGCATGTCAGCGCCGTTTTTGATTGTCGCTCCGCGCTCCTTACCCCACTTCAAAAACAAGGTTTCGGCGGGGTTATAAACAAGATCATAGAGGTAATGTTCCGGGCTGATGTATTGGTAAGGAATAGGTGGAGCACTATTTACATCAGGCGACATTCCCAGAGGCGTAGTATTGATGATTATAAGGTGCTCTTTTAACACGTTTTCATTTACTCCATCGTAGTGAATAGTGTTCGGCTTACCTGATGTGTTTCTCGTTACCATCATATATGGGATTCGGAGCGCTTTCAATACATATTCCACTGCAGCGGCGGCGCCGCCAGTACCAAGCACAAGGGCCTTTTGGTGGCAGTCTTTTCGAAGCGGAACAAACGACCGTTCAAACCCGGTTACATCCGTGTTGTGCCCGTAAAGTTTACCGTTGACAATTCTTATACAATTACAGGCATTCATCTCCTTTACGGCATCAGTAGCTTCATGCAGGAAAGGCATTACCTGCATTTTATAGGGTATGGTCACATTCAGGCCTTCCAGGTTGTCGGTCTGTGCCAGCAGCCGCGGAAGTTCGTTTATGTTGACAAGCGGGTAGTTATCGTAAGCACAACCGGTGATCTGCCCCTGTTCGAACTTTTTGGCAAAATACTTCTTTGAAAACGAACTGGTCAGCGGATAGCCGATAAGACCAAACTGCCGCATTAGAGATTGTTTTTATCCAGGTATAAATCAAATGTATCACCACGCAGGCCGATGCGCATTGCTTCCAGCGGGATAACTTCTGTAGGTGCAATGTTCCCAAGGTTTACATTGCAACCGATCAGCTCAAGAAAGTACA
>JASLBT010000300.1 GCA_030146445.1 Segetibacter sp.
GACGATGGCATTATACGACTGACGATGAACTTTATTTTGGGCATAAAACCTGGCTGGAGGATCAGGGATCACCGTTTTTGGCCCCAGCAAAGATGGCTCCTGGGTGCCTGGAATCCTGAGGCTGTCCCACGACTTGCCGCCATTAACCGAGTAGAAGTAGAACCGGTTAGCGGGATTGTAGTAAACGTTTTTGTCGGGGTAATAGTAAACTTCCGTTTCGTCCTCACCTGATTGCGTTGAGCAGCCTGCCACAAACAAAATGACCAAAATAAACGGGCAGGCAAAACGAAAAACAGCTGGCGGCATAACGGGGTAAATTTGGCGTATAAGACTCAAAGACCATTCCAGCCGAAAAATTACCATTTCGTAAGCGAAGTATAAGCAAGCGAAATCTTAAAGTTGTATAAAAAGCAACCAGTTGAGTCTCAGAGGTGTTCATGCCCGTTTCCCGCAGACTACCCGCCCATCATGCGCATCTTCGAGGGCAGAAAGATGAGCACCCGGGGCGGCGGCATTTTGATTAGCAGTTAGCTCGCTGTCGAGGTCTAAATAGCCTTTAGCCGCTTTAACTACAGATGAAATGTTGGGCTTTAAAAGCTGATTGTGTACGCCAGCCCCCATTTCTTTTGCGTTGTAAGGAGTACCGCGTGTTTGCTCCCGCCTGGTGACCAGGGTACTTTTGTGTTTCGTGGTGCTCGGGTTTTTACTGACTGACCCGGCTGCTGCCGGTGAGTAACAGTCTTTTTGACGCTGACTCTTCTGATGCGGTCGCATTCGTAGGTGCTTTGGTTCGTTCCTCGCTGCATAACCATGGAAGAGGGAGTAGAAGCAGCAACCACAACAGGTGAAGGAAATTTTTGTTATTGCGTTTTTCATACCCCTTGTCGTCCCGATCACCATCCATCCCTGCCAACACCTTATTAAAATCAGCCCGTCGGTTTTGAGGGGATAATCTTCGGCTGCCCGCCTCAATAGGTCATCTATATGGTCATCCACATGTAGCATATTTCTGCTTCACGGTCGTTATTTTTTATAAAGTTTTGCAACTGGGTCCTTGCCTTCGAACGGTTCGACTTAGACGTACCTACTGCTATTCCCAGGCAGTTTGCGATCTCCTGGTGGGTAAATCCGTCGATGACGTACATATTAAAAACCACCCGATAACCCGGCGGCAGTTTTTTAATTTGTGGGTATTATGGTATTGGGTATTGAGGGATTGGGAGGAAGGTTGATAAGTTGAGAGGTGGGTATTGTGGGCTCGGGTATGGAGGATTGAGGTATTGAGGTATTGGGAAGAAGAAATTTGATCGAATTACGTTATTGTTTTGATTACTGCAGTTTAAACTGCAGTGGAAGTTATAATAGCAACAACATCATCGTAATACTTTGAAAATAAAAGGCCATGATAGTGCATGATGCCGTGGTACTACATTACTTTTACTTTTAGTCTGTATTGAATAGCCATATAGAAAAAAACTGCTCATGGGTGTTATTTTAGGGGTCATTTTCCATTTCATTGGAGGCTTCGCCTCCGGAAGTTTCTATATACCATTTAAAAAAGTAAAAGGTTGGGCATGGGAAAGCTACTGGATCATTGGTGGCATTTTCTCGTGGCTGATCGTACCACCTCTCGCCGCGTATTTAACCATTCCTAATTTTTCTGAAATTATCTCAAGCCAGAGCGCCAGTGTTCTGGGAACTACCTATTTATTTGGCTTGCTTTGGGGTATAGGCGGACTTACGTACGGCCTGGGTGTTCGCTACCTTGGGGTTTCGCTTGGCAGCAGTATCATTCTTGGCCTCTGTATGGTATTTGGCTCTATTTTACCTTCCATCTATTACGACTTTTTTCCGCAAGACGGAAAAGATACTTTTACAACTTTCATGACAACCAATTGGGGGCTTACTGTAATGGCAGGCCTCGCCGTGTGCGTGTTGGGCATTATTGTATGTGGCAAGGCGGGCACCATGAAGGAACGTGAAATAAACTCCAGCGGAACAGATCCCCATGGCATCGCCGTTGCAACAGAATACAAGTTTGGCCTTGGTATTTTTGTAGCTATTGTATCGGGAGTACTTAGTGCCTGTTTTAATTTTGGCATCGAAGCAGGAAAGCCAATGGCAGATAGCGCCAATGAGTTGTGGAGGGCTGCCAACACAGCAGAAACCGGTAATTTTCTCTTCCAGAACAATGTAATCTATGTTGTAGTTTTATGGGGCGGATTAACAACAAACCTGATTTGGTGTATGATTTTAAACGCACGTAATAAAACGTTTGGTGATTACACGAACAAAAACACCCCGCTGGTAAATAATTACATCTTCTCTGCACTGGCAGGTGCTACCTGGTTTTTACAGTTTTTCTTTTACGGAATGGGCGAAAGCAAAATGGGCAATGGTGCAAGCTCATGGATACTTCACATGGCCTTTATCATACTCATTGCAAACTGCTGGGGCCTCGCGCTGAAAGAATGGAAAGGTGTAAGTAAAAAAACGTTTTCAACCGTAGTTGCCGGTATCCTTATTATCATACTTTCTGTATTGATAGTCGGTTATGGTAATTCGATCAAATAATTTATAATTCTAAAACATACCTGATATGGCAGTGAATGCATCAACAAAGTTCAAGCATGTAAGCTACTTGTGGGATGACGCCAGGGCTTCGGCGCTTGAAGGTGACGAAGTAGCCTTATTGATTTACCGGTCGAACCTTCTTGGCGCCGACCTGAGGCTCACCAACTACGGTGGCGGTAATACATCCTGTAAAGCAATGGCGAAAGATCCGTTGACCGGCGAGGAGAAAGAGATCATGTGGGTAAAAGGTTCCGGCGGCGACCTTGGAACATTAAAACGAAGTGGCCTGGCAGCTTTATATGTTGATCGCCTTCGCAGCCTTGCCAACGTATATCGCGGCATTGAACACGAAGATGAAATGGTTGAGCTTTTTAACCATTGCATTTACGACCTCCAGTCGAAAGCGCCCTCTATCGATACACCGCTTCACGGCTTTCTGCCCTTTAAACATATCGACCATCTTCACCCCGATGCTGCAATTGCGATAGCTGCTGCAAAAGACGGTAAGCGCATCACCGAAGAACTGTTTAACGGAACAATCGGCTGGGTAGAATGGCAAAAACCCGGTTTCGACCTTGGTCTAAAAATGAAGCAGTGCCTCGATGCCAACCCTGGTATCCGTGGCATCATGCTGGGCAGCCATGGCTTATTTACCTGGGGCGATACCGCTTATGAAAGCTATATGAATACGCTTGAAGTAATTGAGCGTTGTGCAGAATACCTCGAAGACAACTACGGCAAAAAAGGACCCGTTTTTGGCGGCCAGAAGATCGAAAGCCTTGCACCGGAACAACGAAAAAAACAGGCTGCTGCACTTGCGCCAATCTTACGCGGTTTTTGCTCGAGCCAAACCAGGATGATCGGTCACTTTACGGATGACGACCGCGTACTAACTTTCATCAACTCGAACGACCTTGAGCGACTCGCGCCAATGGGTACGAGTTGTCCCGACCACTTCTTGCGTACGAAGATCAGTCCGCTGGTGTTGGAACTCGAGCCAAACCAGGATCTCAGTGATGTAAACAGCATCAAGCAAAGCCTGGCTCCACATTTTGAAGAGTACCGGAAAATGTATTCTGAATATTACAATACCTGCAAACACGATAACAGCCCTGCTATCCGCGACGCAAATCCCGTGGTGATCATCTATCCGGGGGTAGGCATGTTTACGTTTGCCAAAGACAAGCAAACGGCCCGTGTTGCAAATGAATTTTACATCAACGCCATCAATGTAATGCGTGGCGCGGAAGCGATATCGGAGTATACTTCGTTACCCCGCCAGGAAGCATTTAACATCGAATACTGGTTGTTGGAAGAGGCCAAGCTGCAACGTATGCCAAAGCCAAAAGCGCTTTCCGGCAAAATTGCACTGGTCACCGGCAGTGCCGGCGGTATCGGTAAAGCAATCGCGAAGAAGTTTGCAGAAGAAGGTGCCTGCGTAATCATCAACGACATCAACACTGAAAGAATGGAAGGCGCGATGAGCGAGTTCCAGAAGACTTTTGGCCGCGACACGGCTGCGTCTACCTTGCTCGACGTTACCAATGAGCAAACAATTGAAGCCGCTTTCGAGGCCGCTGCTCTTGCATTTGGTGGTATCGACATCATTGTGAATAATGCCGGTATCAGCACGTCGAAGCCGCTGCAGGATCATACGATCGCCGACTGGGATAAGTTGTACGACATCCTGGTTAAGGGCCAGTTCCTGGTATCAAAAGCCGGTACGAATATCCTGCGTAAACAGGCACTTGGTGGCGACATCATCAACATCGTATCAAAGAACTCTGTAGTTGCGGGACCGAACAATGCCGGTTACGGCTCTGCAAAAGCTGCCCAGGCGCACCTCACGAGGTTGCTTGCTGCAGAATTGGGCGGAGATAAAGTACGGGTGAACACGGTTAATCCCGATGCTGTAATTGCCGACTCGAACATTTGGGCAGGTGGATGGGCCGAGGGCCGGGCAAAAGCCTACGGTATCACCGTTGAAGAACTTCCCGCGTATTATGCCAAGCGCACGCTGATGAACGAAACGATCCTTCCCGACGATATTGCAAACGCCTGCTTTGTATTCGTTGGCGGACTATTGAACAAGTCGACCGGTAACATCCTAAACGTTGACGGCGGCGTTGCAGCAGCATTCGTAAGATAACCTACTCCTGGTCTCCGGCTTTGTAGCCGGAGACCTTAACCTTATAGCCCAGTCTCCATGTATCGCGTTGCCTTTAAAATGCAGTTGTTCCCCGGGTACGAAGAAGAGTACAAAAAGCGCCATGATGACCTTTGGCCCGAGCTTGCAGATCTGTTAAAAGCAACCGGCATTCACGAGTATTCGATCTTTCTTGATGAGGCTTCGCACAGCCTTTTTGGCTTTATGAAAGCAGAGGATCCTTCTGCACTCAACGATCTTCCCAGCCACGCGGTCATGCAGCGTTGGTGGAAATATATGGGAGACATCATGGCGTCGAACCCGGATAACTCTCCCGTAAGCACCCCGTTGAAAGAAGTATTTTACTTACCTTAAACACATCTGACCATGCCATTCGAAAAATATAAAATAGAGGAACATAACAACGCTCAGCAAAAGGAACATAAGCGCAGGTTCGAGTTTGCCGCCGAAGGTGTAAAGGACCTGAAAACGGTATTAAAAAAGCTGGAGGTTTTCCAGGTGGCCATACCCAGCTGGGCGCTTGGAACCGGGGGAACGAGGTTTGGCCGCTTTGCCGGAGCCGGAGAGCCCCGCAGCCTGGAAGAAAAAATTGAAGACGTTGGTTTATTGCATGCACTCAACAAATCGAGCGGCGCCATTTCGCTGCACATTCCCTGGGATATCCCGGAAAACCCCAAATCGATAAAAGCCCTCGCTGCCCAGCATGGCCTACGTTTCGATGCGGTAAACTCAAATACCTTCCAGGACCAGCAAACACAGGAATTAAGTTACAAATACGGCTCGCTTCAGCATGTTGATAAAGCGGTACGCAAACAGGCTATCGAACACAATATACAGGTGATCAAGCAGGGGATAGAGCTTGGCTCCGACTCTCTGACCGTCTGGCTGGCCGATGGCTCATCTTTTCCCGGGCAGTTAAACTTTCGTAAAGCGTACGAAAATACCCTCGATAGCTTAAGGGAAATTTACGAGGCCCTCCCTGGCGACTGGAAGCTGTTCCTCGAATACAAAGCATATGAACCGAACTTTTATTCTACCACCGTGGCCGACTGGGGACAGTCGTATTCGATGGTAAGCAAGCTGGGAAAAAAGGCATATACCCTTGTCGATCTTGGCCACCATCTTCCAAATGCAAACATCGAGCAGATCGTATCGCTGCTGTTGAACGAAGGAAAGCTGGGTGGCTTTCATTTTAACGACTCGAAATACGGCGACGACGACCTTACCGTTGGCAGTATAAATCCTTACCAGTTATTCCTGATCTTTTATGAGCTGGTATCGGGTATGGATGAAAAAGGCATGAACCATGCTACAGACCTTGGCTGGATGATCGATGCATCGCACAATGTAAAAGATCCTCTCGAGGACTTGTTGCAGTCGGTCGACGCGATCAAAATAGCTTATGCGCAAGCATTGCTCGTAGACGCTGATGAGTTAGAAGCAGCACGGGCAGCAAACGATGTGGTAAAAGCACAGGAGATTTTGCAGAATGCCTATCGCACCGATGTTCGCCCGCTCGTGGCTGAGTCGCGCCTGCGTGCAGGAGCAGCACTGGAACCCCTTAAACTATTCCGTGAACTTGCTGTTCGCGAGGACCTGATCAGAACACGTGGAAGAAAAACAGTTGCCACCGGACTCTAAAAAGCAGTTGCTTGATAAACAACTTCAATGACCTGAAAGTAAACGAACGCCGGTGACCCTTTTTTTATGGTACCGGCATTTGTTTTTTGTGGATCATCGTTGCGTCGCATTTCGTTCATCGGCAACGCAGTGATTGAGCAAACGATTGCAGTAGCGCACATCAGCGAACACATCATTTCTGCTGTTCGAAAACAGCAACAATTGGTACCCGAACATGCTTTAAACTATTGGCAGCTGGCTTATAATGTGTGAGTTTGTCGCTGCGTAATGGGGCTGTGGTACAAAAGTGCGACGCCCGTCCGACTGCCCGTCCGACAGGCGCAGCCGGGCGGGCGCAGCGGGCGGGCAACGATTTCGCGCAGGGAATCAAAAGCCGGGTCCATAAAAATGATTAAATTTTTTAGCGGCGTGGTGTACTGCTGAAGGGCTTTCGTTATTCCGGAACGCCCAAATTTTAACCCTAAAACTTCGCGGATTATGGGCTTGTCGAATCATCAAACAGGAGGCGCTGCTGTAAAGGCGCCGGGTAAAGGGGAATCGGTGATTGCCATTATAGACGTAGGCAAAACCAACAAAAAACTTTTTTTGTTTGATCAACATTACAACATCGTTTACGAAAGGTCGGCCCGTTTCATTGAAACTATAGATGAGGATGGCGATCCGTGTGAAAACCTCGAAAGCCTAAGGCTTTCGGTGTTCGACTCTATGCACGATGTTTTTACGAAAAAAGACTTCGACGTAAAGGCCGTCAATTTTTCGACCTACGGGGCAAGCTTTGTTTATATCGACGAATCCGGAAGGCCAGTGGCCCCGCTTTACAATTACCTGAAGCCTTACCCTGAAGACCTCAAGAAGCAGTTTTACGAAACATATGGCGGCGAAGATGAGTTCTCGTACCAAACGGCCTCGCCGGTGCTGGGAAACCTTAATTCAGGTATGCAGCTTTACCGGATCAAATACCAGAAGCCGGAGTTGTTCCAAAAAATAAAGTATGCGCTTCACCTTCCGCAATACATGAGTTACCTGATCAGCGGCAATGTTTGTTCGGATATTACGAGTATTGGCTGCCATACCAACCTTTGGAACTTTATTAAAAACGATTACCACGAGTGGGTTTATAAAGAGGAGGTTGCAAACAAACTGGCTCCTATCGTGTCGTGCGATCATGTGAACACTGCCGCCTTTCCCGGGAGCAATTACTATGTAGGCGTGGGATTGCACGATAGCTCGGCCGCACTTATACCGTACCAGGTAAATTTTCTCGAGCCATTTGTGCTCATCTCTACGGGCACCTGGTGCATTAGCCTTAACCCGTTCAACGACACACCCCTGACGTTTAACGAGCTGAGAAACGATTGCCTTTGCTACATGCACTATCGTGGCGGGCCTGTAAAAGCATCGCGTTTTTTTGGCGGCAATGAACACGAGGAACAGGTTAAGCGCATTGCGGATCATTTCAATCAAAACACTTTGGCGTACCGGACGATGGAGTATGAACCATCGATTGTTGGACGGCTGCAGCAAAAGCCCACGGCAGCAGCGAACGATGGCAACCTGCTTATGAAAGATTCCATTTTCGCGAAGAGGGATCTCAATGATTTCGCTGATGACACCGAAGCTTACCACCAGCTCATACTCGATATTGTACAACAGCAAAAAGCCTCAACCTCCCTGGTTTTAAAAGACACTCCGGTGAAGCGGCTATTTGTTGACGGAGGCTTTAGCAAAAATGCGATTTACATGAACCTGCTGGCACGGGTGTTTCCCCAATTGGAAGTGTTTGCGGCTTCTATGGCGCAGGCCACCGCGGTGGGTACCGCCCTTTCAATCCATCATGCCTGGAATACAAATCCGTTCCCTAACAACCTGATCGAACTTAAGTATTACTCTGTCGCAGAGGGCAAAGCCTGAACACTTATCCGGTTGATAACTCGATATTGCGAGGGAGTCATAGGCCATTGTAACCGTGATGTCACCGTGAAATATCATGCGGAACAACACATCGATGCCGGGCCATGCACCACCTGAGGCGCCATAAATAAGCTTCGGCAACCTGTGCCGGTAAAGAAATTTGTTTCACCAAACGAAATACCGCAACACCTACCTGCGTATTTAACTAAACACACCCTTTTTCTATGAACGAAGTTCTCAACACCCGCCTGCTCCACCCGCGCGACCAGATAACTCTTGTAATCAGCCGCATTTACAACCGCGGCCTTACTACTACGTCTGGCGGTAATATCTCGATCATCGATGAAAATGGTGACATTTGGGTAACGCCCTCTGCTGTTGACAAAGGTTCGCTGCAGCCGTCGGACATCATTTGCGTAAAGAAGGACGGAACGAAGATCGGCCCGCATAAGCCGTCGTCGGAGTTTCCGTTTCATAAAGCCATTTACGAGGCGAGGCCCGATATTAAGGCCGTGATCCATGCGCATCCACCTGCACTGGTATCGTTCAGCATCGTTCGGGAAATACCCAATACGAACATCATTTCCCAGGCGAAACACGTTTGCGGCCCAATTGGATATGCCGAATATAAGTTGCCCGGAAGTGCCGGGCTTGGAGAGATCATAGCTAAGGAATTTGAGAAAGGGTTTTCCGGCGTGATCATGGAGAACCATGGCACTGTAGTGGGCGGCACAAACCTGGTTGATGCTTTTCAGCGGTTTGAAACCCTGGAGCTTTGCGCCCGGTCGATCCTTTACGGAAAGCTTGTTGGAACCCCGACTTACCTGGCGGATCACGAAATTGAGGCCTTCGACACCCAGCTTCCCGAACCCTTACCGGCAGCAACCGGGGTGGAGTACCCCGCAGACGAGCGTGAAAAGCGGTCGGAGATTTGCAAAATGGTGCAACGCGCCTGCAGGCAGGGTTTGATGATCAGCTCCTATGGCACTATTTCGTGCCGGTGGCGGGACAACGATTTTTTGATTACCCCTACCAATGTTCCGCGCTGGGACCTTCAGATCGACGACATTGTTCAAATTAGGGGAGGCAAACGCGAACAGGGCAAGTATCCGAGCAGAACCACCTACCTGCACCAGCAAATCTATGAGAACCATCCCGAGATCAATTCGATCATCCTCACCCAATCGCCCTACCTGATGGCCTTTGCTGTGTCGGACGCAGACTTTAATGTTCGTACAATTCCGGAAAGCTGGATATTCCTGCAGGATGTTCACAGTATTCCTTTTGGCGCACACTTTTATGGAAGATCAGATATCTCGAAGCTGGTCTCAAAATCGAACCCGGCCGTGCTGATCAAAAACGACTGTGTTCTGGTCACGGGCGATCATCTGTTGCAAACTTTTGACTACCTGGAAGTAGCAGAGTTCAGCGCTAAATCATTGGTGATGTGCGCACCAATCGGCAAAATGGTGCCCATTAGCGATGAACAGGTAGAGGAATTACGTGCAAAGTTTTTGAAAACATAATTGGGCCGGTTATTTTCTATTCGTCCGTGCAACATAATGTGCAAAAAAGCTGCCTTAATGCTGTGTGAATGACAGGATGCGTCAGGACGGTTGAACCTTACTGATCCCATATTTTTAATTAAGATCGTTACACCTAATTATACCCGACGACCCCGATTGCACTTAATTGAATAGAAAACCCCTGCCATGCCATTGAACTGTTTGTTTGATCCTGCTCTTCGTCCGCTACTTATACATAAACGGCGCTTTTACATCTCCAATTTTACAGGCAACTTATCTATACATTCAGGCAACCACCGGTGCTTTCGCCTTGCGAAAACATACGCCCAATAAACCGATTCCAAATTCCTTTTAATGAAGCGAACATCTTTACTGTCCGGTTTTCTTATTGTCTTTATTTCTTCTTTCTTTTTTACCTCCTGCCGGAAGGAAGCATTTGATGCTTATTATGGACGGCCCGAATCCCTGGAGCCGCCTATTTACCAGCAGCTTGCTGCAAAGGGCAATTTTAAAAGCCTTTTGGCTGCTATAGACAAGGCGGGCTACAAAAACACGCTGGGCGCTGCCGGCTACTGGACGATGTTTGCGCCACACGACTCCGCTTTCCAGGTGTACTTTGCCGAGAATGGCATTAGCGGTATCGACCAGCTCGACTCGGCTACATGCCGGCAGATCGTTACTTACAGCCTGGTGTATAATGCGTTTAAACTAGAACGTTTAGGCGACTACCAGAACAACAGTACCGGCTGGGTGCCAGGCTCGGCGTTTAAGCGGCGGACTGCAAATTACACCTATGTATATGATGCTACCGACACGGCGGGCCGGCCGATGAAGGTTGTAGCGTCGAACCGCAATAATAACGGTACAACCTTTTACGCCGATGCCGACAACAACAATAAGTACATACCGTACTTTGTTACGAGTTTCATGAACAGCAAAAACCTGACTGCTGCAGATTACAACTATTTCTACCCAAACACACCTTTTACGGGCTTTAATGTTGTGGATGCCGTTGTTACAGAAAAAGATATCGCAGCAGAAAACGGCGTTATACACGTGATAAATAAGGTTATTACCGCTTTACCCTCAATTGATCAATACCTGGGAGGGAAACCTGAGTATAGCGTATTTAAAAGCCTCTTCGACAAATACCTTGTGCAATATGTGCTGAATGCTGGTATGACGAATCGCTACCAAAGCACAACCGGCAGCACACAACAAGTGTTTACCAAAGTTTACAACTCTGCGCTTGCGTTTTCGCTTAACAACGAAAACTATCTTGCGGCAAACAACGACGCACAAACCGACAGCTATACCATTTTCGCTCCAACGAATGACGCTTTGCAGCCCTACATCAATTCTGTGCTGCTTGAAAAGTATACCAGCCTGGATGCAATGCCGATCAACATCATCTATGATTTCGTCAATGCTCACCTTTGGCAGCGTGCCGTTTGGCCAACAAAGTTCAATAACACCTATAATACTCTAAACGAAGAGGCCCGGTTTGATCCGGCAACCGACGTTGTCGACAGAAAGATCCTGAGCAATGGTATTTTTTATGGCACAAGTAAAGTGCAGGAAGCAAATGTGTTTACAAGTGTTTACGGGAAGGCATACCTTGATCCCGACTATTCGATGATGATCCGCTTGCTGGACCTGGAGCTAAAATCGCAAATCTCAGATATCTACCGGAACTATACTTTGTTTATGATCAGCAACGAAATGTTTAATGCTGCAGGCTATACCACCGATGCAAGCGTTAGCAATACGTTCAGCGAGCAATGGCGCTTTACGCCGCCTCCCGGGTCAACTCTTCCGGCAAGTACAGGAGCTACCACACGCAACAGGTTATTGCGGATTTTAAACTTGCATGTCGTTCCGTCAACAGTTGTTACCAACCTCTCCGGGGAAGGTGCGATAATGACCTATGGCGGTGAATACATTGGCTATAAAAACAACACCGTTTTTGCTGCAGGAAATCTGGACTCGAATAATGTGGCAAATGTAGTCAACAGCGTAGCAGCAACTAATGGGCGGGTATTTTACCTGGACCAATTCCTAAATTTCAGCGAAAACCTGATCGGAAGACACATCGAGGAACTCGGAACTCCAACTGCTTCACAATACAATTATTTTTGGCAGTACCTGAAAAATTCCACGATTTGGAACAATACTACCAAAGAGATCACCGGGGTTGCAAATGGCAGCTTTTATACACTGTTCATTCCGAATAACGCGGCCATCATGGATGCTGTCAGGGCAGGTTTTCTGCCGGGCAATACAACCACCGGCGTGCCTGCTTTCTCCCCTACCGCGCCTGCAGACAGGGAACTGGTTAACCGCTTTATCTATTATCACTTTCTCGACAAGCGAACCATTGCTGCAGACGGAGTTGAAAGCGGGGCTTTCAGTACGATCCTTAAAACAAACCTCGGCGATCCCACTACCATTTTTGTAAACAATATGCCCGGCATGTTACGGCTAACCGATATGAGCAACCGAACAGCCAATGTGGTATCCGCCCCAAGTACATACCTCAGTAACCGTCTGGTAATCCATTTGATCGACAACTACTTACAATACAACCTATAACCACGTCATAATCTTACCTTATGAGCAAAATTTTTACAACTGTTTGTTCTGTAATCCTGTTAATGGCTGCTTGCCTGCAGGGTTTGGCTCAAACAACTGGTACTGCCGCGAACAGACTGGTCATCAGGGGTAAAATCACCGATACGAGGACCAAAGAAGCTATTCAGGGCGCCTCGGTATCGGAAATTGACGCTGATGGCAGAATTATCAAGGGGGCTGCCAGTGATATTGAAGGGAATTATATCTTAAGGATCACCAATCCGAAACACCAGATTTCCATTTCGTATGTAGGCTATAAAACCACCAGCGTTAACATCAATGGACGATCAACCATTAATTTTCAACTGGAGCGCGGGGGGTCGGACATGCAGGAAGTAGTGGTAGTTGCTCAGCGTGGAGACGATAATGGATTTGGACGGGTATTAGACAAGAACCAAACTGTGGCTTCGCAAAGAATAGATGCAAAGGTCCTGGAGGAAATGTCGTCATCGAGTATCGACCAGGCATTACAAGGGCGGCTTAGTGGAGTTGACATCACCGCAACCAGCGGCGATCCGGGAGCGGCTATGAATATCCGCATAAGAGGGGTCTCTTCCATCAACTCTACAGGTAACCCGTTGATCGTCGTGGACGGAATGCCCTATGAAACTGAAATCCCCGGCGACTTCAACTTTGGTACTGCCGACGAACAGGGTTACGCCCAGCTATTGAATATTTCCCCTGCCGACATTAAGGACATTACTGTGTTGAAAGATGCTGCCGCCACCGCAGTGTGGGGAAGCCGTGCCGCCAACGGGGTGCTGGTGATTACCACTAAACGGGGAACCAGGGGCAAACCAAGCATAACTTATACGTTCAAAGGAGCTGCTTCCGTTCTGCCCGAGGCAATACCCATGCTGAACGGAGACCAATATTCCACGCTTGTTCCCGAAATATTCATGAACCGGCTTGGTACCACCCTGAACACTCAAACGGTTCGGGAGTTCAATTACGATCCGAATGATCCCTATTGGTATCACAACTACAGTAACAATGTGAACTGGGTAGATGAGATCAGCCGCACCGGCTACCTGCACGATCATACCATTTCAATGAACGGCGGTGGAGAAAAGGCCAGGTATTTCGCGTCGATCGGGTATTTCGACCAGGTTGGTACAACCATCGGTACTTCGTTAAAACGTATCAACAGCCGGATCAACCTGGACTATACCATATCCGACAAAATAAAAATATTTACCAGCATTGCATACACCCACACCGATCAGGACAGAAATTACCTGTCTACCAACGACGGTGCCATCCGTGGCGTAGCATACCTGAAAATGCCGAATATGAGTGTTTTTGAGTACGACGAATTAGGTAATTTAACCCCTAACTACTTTTCTCCGGCCTCGAACATCCAGGGTATGTACAGTAGAATATATAACCCGGTTGCGATGGCCTCGCAAGCAAAATACAAAGTGTTGGGCGAGCGTGTGGTACCAAGGTTCCAGATAGATTATAGTATTTTAAAGAACCTGCTACGGGCAACCTTCGACGTACAGTTCGACATTAACAATACACAAAACAGCAGCTTCCTACCCCAGATCGCGACAGGCAGGCCAAATACCGAAACAGTCGTGAACCGCGCCTATAACGGCGATATCGACCTGTTCAGTGTTACAACGAGAACAAACCTTGCATACACCCCCCGGTTGAAAAACAGGGATCATGTGGTTTCGGCCAACTTCAATGTTTTTACAAGTGATTTCAGGGCGATAAACCAGGAGTTATCTACCTCTAATTCCGCATCTTCATTGCTGGTCGATCCTGCCGCTCCTGCCCGCCCTTCGCTGGTTCAACGCGAAGTTTTCTCCGGAATTTCACAAACACGGTCTGTTGGTGCAGTGATGGTTGGCCGTTATGCCTTCAAAGACAAATACCTTTTTGAAGCCACGCTTCGCGCCGATGGTAACTCACGATTTGGCCCCGATAATAAGTATGGATTGTTTCCCGGCGGATCCTTCCGCTGGCGTATCTCCGATGAAAAGATTTTCAAAAACATCAAACAGCTTGATGAACTGAGCTTCAGGGCAAGCTATGCATTGGCCGGTAACGTTCCGCGTTACGATTATTCTTTCTATAATACCTATAGCACTTATGGATGGAGCTACCAGGATCAGAATGGAGTTTACCCATCGCGAATGGAACTCAAGAACCTGAGGTGGGAAACGGTACACGGAGCTAACGTCGGCTTCAATGTTCATTTGTTTAAACAACGTGTTCGCGCTGATGTTGACCTATACCGCAACCGTACAAAGGACCTCTTTTTCGACAACCTGCAAATTGCATCGTACACGGGCTTCAGTTCGGTGAACATGAATGTCGGTACGATGGATAACCAGGGCTGGGAAGTGGCTTTATTTACGCTCCCTTATAAAACCAAAGACCTCACGATAGGTTTTGATTTTAATATTTCATCAAACCAAAACGTAATTCGGGAAATTTCCGAATTCTACCCTAGCACAAAGGGGAACGTAGGCGTGAACGGCGAGTATATGCGGTTGTTACAGATAGATAATCCGTTTGGCTCATTTTACGGCTACAAATACAAAGGTGTATATACCGACAAAGCTGCAACAGTTGCAACAGGAGTTAACGGAAAATCAATCATTGGTCCAAACGGACAGACCGTATACATGCGCTTCAACTACCCGACCGTTGATTACACGTTCCAGCCGGGAGATGCCATGTATGAAGACATCAATAACGATGGTAACATCAACTATATGGATGTTGTATATCTGGGCAACAGCAACCCGAAATTTACGGGTGGATTTGGACCTTCTTTTACCTGGAAAAATTTTAAGGTGTCGTCTTTCTTCAGTTTTCGCTATGGGTTCGATGTGATCAATGCAACCAAAATGCGCACCTCCAATATGGCCGGTTACGACAACCAAAACACTTCCGTTTTGCGCCGCTGGCGTAAAGAAGGCGACATTACCGACATTCCGCGTGGCATCATTGGCGGAGGATACAACTGGCTTGGCAGCGACCGTTATGTTGAAGACGCATCTTACCTGCGGTTTCGGACGATTACTGCACGGTATACGTTTGATCAAAAACTCGTAAGCAGGCTGAAAGTGAGAAATTTAAGTGCATACGTAACCGCCGAGAACCTGTACACCTGGACAAAATATACCGGCCAGGATCCGGAGGTAAGCTCCCGTGGCGCAGATCCTTTCCGTGTGGCCCAGGACAATTCAATGACACCGCCATCCAAAACGTTTACACTCGGCCTCGTTGCAGGGTTTTAAAACAAAAATGGGGAACAATCCCCGGGTGAAAACCATCGTAGACGACCGGGCTCTTTAAAATGATTTTTTTGAACCCGGCAGAAGAGCTTTGATGAACAGCCGTTGCGTCGCACTCTTGTACATCCGGTTCATTGCGGTACAGGATAAAGCCTCAGCGCAGGTTACGGCAACCAAACAGAAAGTAGAATAACGCACATATAATTACCGATAATGAATAAACTAATCATATCCGCTTTGTTAATCAGCCTTGCAACAGGTTTTACCGCCTGCACCAAATGGCTGGATCTAAAACCACAGGACGGAATTGTCGGAAATGAGTTCTGGAATACCAAAGAACAGGTGGATGCCGCTGTTACCGGTATTTACTCTTCCATGCAGGCAAGCACTTCAGGAGACAGACCGATGGTTGAATACTTTTTCATCTGGGGAGAAGGAAGAACCGACATGGTTACCCCCGGCTTCAGGGCTGACCAGGATGAACAGGATATCGTAAACCTGAACATGCTGCCGACCAATAAATATGTAAACTGGCGGTCATTTTACCAAACCATCAACTACTGCAATACCGTTATCGAGCTCGCGCCCGCTGTTCTTCAAAAAGATCCAACATTTTCACAAACCCGGCTCGACGCGGCAACAGGACAGGCATTAGCGATCAGGGCACTCATGTATTTTTATCTCGTGCGAAGCTTTGGCGACGTTCCATTAAAACTTGATGCAACCATAAGTGACCAGGATATCGTTTCCATTCCAAAAACCGGCAGAGATAGCGTTTTAAGCCAGATCGTCGCCGATTTAACCAAGGCCGAAACATCAGTACCCCTCAGCTACGGAAACCTCACCAACGACAAAGGGCGGGCTACCCGGTTCACGGTAAACGCAATCCTTGCAGATGTATACCTGTGGATGGATAGGTATACTGAATGTATAACAGAATGTGACAAAATCATCAACTCAGGCAGGTTTGGGCTAGTAAGCAGCACCGACTACTTCAACAGCTTGTTTTTAGAAGGGAACTCTGCGGAGGGGATCTTTGAACTACAGTTTGACGTACAAAGGCTAAGCCCCTTTTTCGATATACATACCCCCCAGAACCGCAGGTGGGGTGCGGCCCAACACCTTACCGAGGAAGTATACGGGGTGGACCTGGTAAATTCAATTCCACTGGTTGATATCCGGGGCGACGAAACATCATACCGCGGAACGGATTTTACCATTTGGAAATATGTAGGCGCGGATAATGAGGGTAATAGGTTCAGAACACGCGATCAATCTTTTGCGAACTGGATATTTTATCGCTACGCAGACATCCTTTTGATGAAGGCCGAAGCAATGAATCAGTTAGACCAACCGCTTGAAGCATCACGGATCGTTCGTACAATTCGCCAGCGGGCAGTGCCTGCTTTAGCATTCCAGGCCAATGCAGACGATCTGCACACTATGGACAGCACCAGCAAAAGTGCCATGACCACATTCATTCTTGAGGAAAGACAACGTGAGTTTGCTTTCGAAGGAAAACGCTGGTACGATGTACTGCGTCATGCTAAAAGAAACAATTACGAACAACTGAACCTGTTGCTAAATATGGCTGCTTTCAGCATCTCGGGCGACCGGCGGCAGGCAGCCTTCAATAAACTCCGGGATAAAAACAGCCACTACTTTCCCATTTACTTTTACGAGATACAAACTAATAAGTTACTGGTTCAAAATCCCTTTTATAAATAGCGAAAACGTTTCTATATGAAAAATACGTCTGTGACATGGGGCTTTCTGCTTTTTGTTACTCTGTTCACCGGCCTGTATACAGGCTGTAAGAAACAGGATCTTAACTTAACCACAACCGAAGATGTTAACATCGTAGGTTACCTTGATAAAAATCTCGACTCATTTTCCCTGTTCCGGCAAATTCTTGAGCGTACCGAGACAAGTGCATTTTTGAATGCATACGGTGCTTATACCTGCTTTGCACCAACGAACAGTGGCGTGACCCAATGGCTTGCTTCAGAAGGTGCG
>JASLBT010000317.1 GCA_030146445.1 Segetibacter sp.
GGCCGAAGAGTCGGAAGCTGAAGCAAAGCGTGAAGGCACTTTATTACAACAGGTGCCGCTCTCATTTTTAGCGAGACTCTTTTTGTTAGGATCTGTACAGGACATCATACAGGAAAGGAAACATATTATGGTTATCGCAAATCGTTTCATCGTGGCTTTTTTCACGGAGAAGCAAAGGTTAACTTAGATTGGCTGGTTATATTATTCCGTTAAACCCATATGGCTTAACGCGCGGGTTTCGGCAGCACAAGGTTTTGCTTTGCCCACCTTTTCCACATGCTATCCATCTTTTCCACGACATCCGGGTGTTGTTTTGATACGTCGTTCATTTCTGTTTCGTCATCATTTATTTTGTATAGGTGCCATGGGTCATTATTGCGTTGCGATACCAATTTCCAACCTCCCTTGCGTACGTATCGGGCACCATTATGCTCATTAAAAAGCACAGCATGCCCCGGCACATCTTTATTTGCAAAAGCGGGTGCGAGGCTTAAACCCTGCTGTGGCTGAATTGTATTTCCTTTATATCCTGTAGGGTATTTTGCATAGGCTATCTCAACAACGGTTGCCATAAAGTCCATAACATGTCCTATTCTGGCCGAAATGGCTCCCCTGGGCGTTGTAATCCCTTTGGGCCAAAAGGCGATCAATGGCGTTCTAACTCCGCCTTCATATGAGTTTGCTTTTGCAAATTGATAAGGTGTATTGGAAACGTTTGCCCACCGCGGGCCAATGGAAGTAAATGTCGTTTCGGGCCCGGGCATTACATCCTTTTTCACCGGATACGCGATCTCCTGCCCACTTCTTGTTTCACCCGGCCTGTCGAAACCTTTACCATACTGCATGGCGTTCTCAGGACTTGCACCATTATCGCTTAGAAAAAATATGAGCGTATTTTCGAACTGACCAGTTTGTCGCAGCGTTTTGATGATTCTTCCGATACCTTGATCCATGCGGTCAATCATTGCTGCATGAACGGCCATCGCTCTGGCATCCCATTCTTTGTCTGGATTATTCTCCCATTGCAAGTCACTATTTATTCGTGGCGAGAGCGGAGTCCTGGCCGGATCAATCAATCCAAGCTTTACCATCTTCTGGTAACGTTTTTCCCGAATTGCGTCCCATCCTACCTTGTAGGTGTCCTCATACTTTTTTATATCGCCGGGTAGGGCATGTAACGGCCAGTGGGGTGCTGTTTCTGCTACATACAAAAAGAAAGGTTTACCCTCTTTACCAAACGTTCTAATATAGCCTATTGCGGTATCAGTTATTGCATCCGTATGGTAATAATTGGCAGGAACTGAGTTCACAGGTGTTGTGCCATTTACAAGGCTAAAGGGGTCAAAGAAATTCACTACTCCCCATATGTTTCCATAGTATTTTTCAAAGCCCCTGTTTGTTGGATATTGCTCCAGAGGTGAGAATAGCGGGTGCTCTTCCTGGTGATTCAACCATCTTAGTTGAGCCTCTGCAGTTTTTTGTTCGATTGTATTAGACACGTGCCATTTACCTACCATGCCGGTGTGATAACCCGCTTCTTTCAATACTTCTGCAAGAGTTACACTATTCGGCGAAATAAACCCTCTATAACCGGGCGCATCTCTGTCCGCTGTCATTGCTCCTATGCCTGCGCGATGATTATACATACCGGTTAATAAAGCAGCACGTGTAGGGCAACAACGCGAGGTGTTGTAAAACCTGCTAAACCGGAGCCCATTGGCAGCAAGGTAATCAAGGTTGGGAGTAGCAATCTCCCCGCCATAACAACCGAGATCGGAATAGCCCAGGTCGTCGGCCAGGATAACAATAATATTCGGACGACCATCTTTTTTCGGGCTGGTTCTATTCTTCTGGCTTTCGGCGCGGAACAGCATTGTCGTCAAAGCAAGAAGCACAATTGACATCCTGTTGAAACCATTCTGCATAATTTTTTCGGTTGAACGCGATTTGATTGCTGGTTCAATTAATTATCCTATTCAATATCATTTGATATAGCCCTACTTTATTTCCGGTTCAATGCCGTTGTCTACAGTTACCGGCGGGGCATACTCCATTTCAGCTTTCTTTCTAAATGAAATTAGTAAGGCTTTCATTTCCGGATCTTTTGCAAGATTTTTCCACTCATTCGGGTCCTTCTCTTCATCATACAATTCTTCCTCTCCGTCAGCGTAACGAATGTAACGGTACTCCGGTGTACGCACCGATGCATTACCCCTTCTATAAATACTTACAGACGGGTATGGCCAGGCGGCAGCAGGATTTTTTAAAAGTGTCACCAGGCTTCTCCCATCCAACTTTTGTGGGGGTTTGTTGAGACCGCATAACTCGGTAAGCGTAGGATAGATGTCCAAAAGGTTTACCGTCCGGTCACAAACCCCACCTTTATCCGTTAGGCGCGGCACTCTCCACATGGTTAAGATATGGGTGGTTTGTTCCCACAACGCATATTTGGCAAAGTGCTGTTTTTCGCCCAGGTGGAAACCATTATCTGCAACCAGACATACGATGGTATTATTCCCATAACGGCTTTTATCAAGCGCTTCGAATATTCTTCCCAGGTTCCAATCCATAAACGATATGCAGGCGAGATAGCTCCTCACTAAAGCCTTCCATTGACCAGATTGTTTCAGTGCTTTGTAATCAACGGGGTTAGCGGCCCACCTTTTAGCGATCGCAGGCAAATCATCCCACTCGCTTTCAAGCACTTTAGGTAATTGCATGTCCTCCAGCGGATACATATCAAAAAACCGCTGCGGGGCAGTCCAGGGATTATGCGGTTTATATAAGCCGCAGGCCATAAAAAACGGCTTATCATAATTTTTTGCGAGCCGGTCGATTGCAAAGTCTACGGTGACATTATCGGGGTGATCTGAGTCCGGACCTTGCCATTCCTGGTAATTAAAATTCCGAGGTCGTCTTATCGACTTCGGTACATTCGATTCAGTTGGATATGGACCATAATCTCCCTTTCCCCCTTCGTCATTCCACATGGCATGATACCTTTCAGCTTTAGGCATGGTGTGAAATACTTTACCTCTGGTAATCGTTATATAACCATTCGCCTGGAAGTGTTCCGGTAATAACCTGCTGCCATCAATTTGTTTTGAGTCCTGGATGTTATTTTCATTATCATAAACCCCTGTTCGGTTGGGTGCAAGCCCGCTTAAAAAGGCCACCCTTGACGGATTACAAACGGGTGCTGCACAATAAGACCGTGTAAAGTTTATTGATGTTTTCGCAAACTTATCGAGGTTGGGCGTTTTTAGGCCGGGGTATTTTCTTAACAGCGGAACATAGTCATTCAGATCGTCAACTACAAGGAACAATACATTCGTCCGCGATGTTTGGGCAGGTACCGACACCGTAAAAACGGAGAGCAGTAACCCTAAACTAATGTATCTTCTTATTGTTCTCATCAGATGACTTTATCAGACCAAAAAAGCCCCATTGAATTTCTTTTCATGCTTTTGGTACAGCTGAAGCATGACCATCAAACATCTTTGACCGCTGTGCAGCCGGGTGGTTGTCGCAGTCCATTCGTCCGTAGTGATTGTAGTTAATCTGTTCCGATGTTTTTTCCAGGGATAATTAAAAGTGTTATTTACTTTCATTTGCCGGCTTCTAAAGAGAAACAACTGTTTGCCCATTCTTTCATTTTGCTAACCATTCTTTGAACGTTTCAACATCGCCCGATTACACTTTGTTGTTCGACCGATCAACCAATACCCAACCTGCATTTGTAGCATCTTTAACCGCTTTGGGGTTGTTTTTCTGACACGCCTGTTATCCTCATGTTCCCAACACCCATACGAGTCACCGGGAAGTTCTGATAACCTTGTTATTCAATCAGGTTTAAAGAAAGCCGAAAAAAATGATTTCCATCATTCCGTGTGTATCATAATGTTTGCAAAATGTTACAATTTGAGCACCCATGACGTGGTTATAGGCAACTGTGCTTACAAACCATAGAAAGCTACGCCCAATTTCTATCTGCCCCCTTTTTCCACAGTCTGTAAAGACCTCTTGTACAACTCTTCCCGCCGTCTTTTTTGATCCGGCAAGTAAATAAGCAAAGGCGAAAAAATGAACCAAACAACATTGGAAACAACATCAACCAAACTGTAAAAAGATGCATACACTAGAATAACACCGGGTGTAATTTACAGCAAGCTAACACTGGCGTGCCGGGAGCAAAAACTTGTATCCAAT
>JASLBT010000320.1 GCA_030146445.1 Segetibacter sp.
TGAGTGCAAACACCAGTAGTGTTGTAGAAACAAAAAGTCTGATTGAGATAAAGAATTTCACTGGGAATCTTTACGAGTCGATTGCGATAGTTGCAAAACGGGCTAACCAGATAAACATTGCACTCAAGGAAGAGCTCCATAACAAACTCGAGGAATTTGCAAGTCATACTGATAGCCTGGAAGAAATACACGAAAACAAAGAACAAATAGAGATTTCCAAAGCTTACGAAAGAATGCCTAACCCTGCTATACTAGCGACGCAGGAGTTCATGGACAATAAAATTTATTATCGTAAGAATGACTCAGACCTGTTTAGCTAAGTCTTTTTCTTACCACATTAAAAAACGGCAGTTTGTTAACTGTCGTTTTTTGTTATTTTAGGAACGATGATACATGGAAAAAAGATCCTTCTGGGAGTTACCGGCAGTATCGCTGCTTACAAAGCTATTTTACTGGTTCGTTTACTGGTAAAAGCAGGAGCCGAAGTGAGAGTCGTAGTTACACCCGCCGCCGCCGACTTTGTATCCGTGTTAACTTTGTCGACCTTAAGCAAGAATAAGGTTTTGAGTGTATTGGCTGATGAAGACACCTGGGCCAATCATGTCATGCTCGGGCGATGGGCCGACGTAATGATTGTCGCCCCGCTTAGTTGTAATACCCTGGCAAAAATGGCAGGCGGTTTTTGCGACAATCTGTTAATGGCGATTTATCTATCCGCTACCTGCCCCGTCGCAGTTGCCCCGGCAATGGATGAAGACATGTGGCATCACCCATCAACCCGGCGCAATTTGTCCAGCATTGAAGGATTCGGCAATAACGTCATCCCGGTAAATAGTGGCGAACTTGCAAGTGGCTTATATGGTGAGGGAAGAATGTCGGAGCCGGAAGAGATTGTGGCTTTCCTGGAAGAAACATATTTCCGGAATTTGCAGCTAAAAGGGAAATCTGTCCTTATCTCTGCGGGTCCGACTTACGAAGCTATCGATCCCGTAAGGTTCATCGGTAACCATTCGAGTGGAAAGATGGGCTTTGCCCTTGCGGAACAATTTTATTTTGCTGGAGCGAATGTTCAAATGGTGTGCGGACCGACAACGGAGAGAACAAATTATCGCGGAATAAAGGTGTCCAATGTGACCTCTGCGGAAGAAATGTTTGAGAGCTGCACTTCATTTTTTCCCGATGCAGATATTACCGTGATGGCGGCAGCTGTGGCCGACTACCGCCCGTTGACCATGGCGATGCAAAAAATAAAAAAATCGTCTGACAGCTTTTCGATCGACCTTACCAAAACTACAGACATCCTCAAGCATCTCGGTCAAATTAAGAGCGGTAAGCAGTTGCTTGCAGGATTTGCTCTTGAGACTGAAAACGAAAGAATTCATGCAACGGAGAAGTTAAAAAATAAAAACGCTGACCTTATTGTATTAAATTCCCTTCGGGATGCGGAAGCAGGCTTTGGAAAAGATACAAACAAAGTAATCATTTTTGACCGCGAGGGTAATGAGTGGCTATTCCCCGCAAAGAGTAAGTCTGAGGTAGCCAAAGACATTGTTGAAATAATCATACAAAAGCTTCATGATAAAAAGTAGCATTTTTCTCATCTTCTTCCTTTGTGTGTATGCTGGCGTAAAAAGCCAGGAAGTACAGGCAAAGGTTACCGTATTAGCGACAAGGGTCGGAACGTCGGTTGATAAGAAGATATTTCAGACACTGCAAACCCAGTTGACGAACTTCATTAATAACCGCAAATGGACATCGGACGCTTTTCAGTCTCAGGAGAAGATTGAATGCAGCTTTCTGCTCAACATCGATAAAGTTGTAGAAAGTAATGTTTATACAGCGTCGTTAACCATACAAGCTGCACGTCCGGTATACAATTCCTCGTACCAAACAGCATTGATCAACTTTCAGGATGCAGATCTTGCCTTTAGGTACGTGGAATACCAACCAGTAGAGTTCAATGAAAGCCGGGTTCAAGGTAATGATGCACTCGCTGGCAACTTAACAGCTACGATTGCATACTACGTTTACGTCATGCTCGGCCTCGACTACGACTCTTTTAGCTCAAAGGCCGGTGATGTTTATTTTCAAAAAGCGCAGAACATTGTGAACAACGCCCCTGAAAGCAGGGAAATAACCGGATGGAAAGCATTCGACGGCAGGCGTAACCGGTATTGGCTTATCGAAAACATGATGAACACCAGGTACAACATCGTTCACGACGTGATTTATACTTATTATCGCTCCGGCCTGGATCAGATGTACGAGAATGAACAAACTGCAAGGACTCAGATTCTTGAAGCAATCAACCAGCTGCAGGCTATGAACCAGGAGAATCCGAACACGATGATCGTGCAGTTTTTTATGCAGGGTAAGTCACAGGAACTGATCAAGATTTTCAAAAAGGCATCACCCCAGGAAAAAGTCAGGGCAATTGACCTGTTGCAAAAACTTGATGTCTCGAATGCTGCGAAATACAAACAGGAGATAAAATGACGCGAGTAGTTCTGCTATCTCTGGTTATGTTTTTAGCTGCCTGTAATTCGCAATCGTCGGTTCCGCGGGAGGTCATTGCGCCCGACCAGATGAAAAAAATTGTATTCGACCTTCTGAGAGCCGATGAATATGTTTCCAGTTACGTGTTCAAGGATAGCAGCCTTGACCGAAAACAGGAGACAATAAAGATGTACGAGCAGGTTTTCTTAATTCATAAGATATCAAAAACCGAGTTTTACAACAGTTACCGGTATTACCAGGAACACCCCGACAAACATAAATTAATGTTTGATTCGTTAACGAACTGGTCCAGCCGACAGCGGCCACCTGACAGTACCAATCCTCCCAAGTTGATGCAAAAATAAACCTGATAGCCACATGAATAAGGTTTTCGAAAATGCAGATGATGCTATCCATGACATTCCAGACGGCGCAACCCTAATGGTCGGTGGATTTGGACTATGCGGCATCCCTGAAAACAGTATTTCCGCATTGCAACGAAAGGGGATCAAGGAACTGACTTGCATCTCAAACAATGCGGGTGTCGACGGGTTTGGCCTGGGCTCCCTGCTCCAGACCCGACAGGTGAAAAAGATGATGAGCAGTTACGTTGGTGAAAACGCGGAATTTGAACGACAACTACTTAGTGGAGAGCTTGAAGTCGACCTGATACCGCAGGGAACTTTGGCTACCAGGATACAGATGGCTGGCATGGGTATTCCGGCCTTTTTTACTCCTGCAGGATACGGTACCGAAATAGCTGCGGGAAAAGAAATCCGGGAATTCGGGGGTAAAATGCACCTTATGGAGTTTGCCTTGCATGCTGATTATGCCCTGGTGAAAGCCTGGAAAGGAGATAGCATGGGAAATCTTGTATTCCGGAAAACAACCCGGAATTTTTCTACCTCGATGGCTAAGGCAGGAAAAGTCACGATTGCTGAAGTTGAACAATTGGTTGCTCCCGGAGAACTTGACCCTGATTGCATTCATGTACCGGGTATTTACGTCCACCGAATTTTTCAGGGTGCTGATTATGAAAAACGGATAGAAAGAAGGACAATTCAACTCAATCGACAACACTCATAATATGTTTGTAAGTGCAAACTTCCTGGCTATAAACTACGGTGTTGATGATGCCATTGCAAAGTTCTTTACGGATCGTCAGCCACCTGCAAATAATCTTTATTGGAGAGATAAATTGATGTACCTGCGACCTGAGGTTGGTTGGTTGTTTATTCCGTTAATCGTGGACCTTCTATATAAGTCAGGCATCAGTAAAGACAGCCTACTCTCCGAAGAGTATGTTTCTGTTATGGAACACATCGGTCATATCAGTGCACGTGAGGAAGTGGGAGAGATATCACGCGCAGAGGCGCTGTCTTCTGCTATCAGGTTTGTGAGTGCAAGAGCTATCAACAAAAGCTTTTTGGCCGGCATTGTGGACTTCATGCATGATAGCACAGACAATCGTTTTCATCCACTTTCGTTACCCTACAAAGCATTACATCGTGGTGATTTGTTTTTGTTGTCATTGGTAGCCCTGCCCATTAGGGAAGATCAGGAATGGAAGGTTCTTCAATGTTGGTTTGCTTTGATAGGTACACTGCTCCTACTTGATGACGCAGATGATCTTGAGCTCGACAGAGCGAATGGTGACGAAAATGCTTTCCTCGAAAGTGGGCTTGGTCACGACGGAGTCAACAGCATTAAAGAGCTGGTCAAAACCAACCTGGCATTTATCGCAGGACTAAATAGGCCAATGGCTTCAACTCTCGACAAAAAGTTTGTTGCATTGTCGAAACGTCCTAACATCCACGACTTGTTAAACCAGTAAATATGCCGTTAGACAAATTTGGTATCGCAAGGCGGATCGCACTTGAACTAAAGGATGGGATGTATGTCAATCTGGGAATTGGCATACCAACCCTGGTAAGCAATTATATCCCAGCCGGAATGACGGTGATTTTTCAAAGCGAAAACGGTATTCTCGGTATGGGGCCTTACCCGGTAGAAGACGAAATCGATGCAGACCTGATTAATGCAGGAAAGGAAACAGTTACGGTAATACCCGGGGGCGCATTTTTCGACAGCGCAGAAAGTTTCGGAATGATCAGGGCCGGCAAAGTTGATCTCACCGTACTCGGGGCGATGGAGGTAAGTGAAAGAGGGGATATAGCAAACTGGAAGATACCGGGTAAAATGGTCAAGGGAATGGGTGGAGCAATGGACCTGGTGGCTAGCGCTAAGAACATTATTGTCGCTATGCAGCACACAAACCCGAAAGGCGAAAGCAAACTCCTGCCATCCTGCACACTGCCGTTAACAGGGGTAGGTTGCGTAAAAAAAGTGGTCACCGAACTAGCAGTGCTCGACATAACCCTCGACGGCTTTCTATTACTCGAGCGAGCTCCCGGAGTATCGGTGGAGGAAATCAGGACAAAAACCCTCGGACGTTTAACAGTACCGGATTTCGTTCCTGAAATGGATTTTTAGTATTTACTTCAATTCAGTTGTTCAGACTGTCTTGCAGAGCTGGAATGTTTACCAGCCCGCTGCGCACTCGCATCCCCTAAAACCTTCGGCCACACAGAGGTGCCAGTCTTACGTACGCCCATACTTCCCTCTTTAGATTTCGTCACACATTCCTGAGGTGTTTAAACCCGACTTACTTACACTACCTGGAAGGCAACGTTGAGTTAGTTTTTACGGAGATTTGGATCAGCAAATTTATA
>JASLBT010000374.1 GCA_030146445.1 Segetibacter sp.
GCCACGTATTCCAGCTCCATTTCTCCAATTTAATGGGAATGACGGAGCGCACCTTTATTGCCGAAACCGAAGCCTATCGGAGAATGGTGATATTCACTTTGGGTTCAACATTGCAAGGGTTTTCGTGATCGGTAGAAAGAACAAAAGCAACAGGCTAAGGCTAATGCAGTCGGTGGAAAAAATTAGGCACAACGGGGGCTTGCTGGCAACGCCTTTCCGATAGCCATCCAATGAAACCCGAAATCAGCCGGTTACCCTGTGTCGAAACCGGTGCCATCCTTTCGCCAGAGCCACTGGCTTCGAGACCTGGCTGGCAGGGGTTTAATATCATATTGTTGCTCAGCGGTTCGGAATGCTTTTGGTCACCACCCCGGAAACGCTATTGATTTTGCAATGCGGCATTGTTATGCTACTTTTGCGCCGCAGCAGGAGGATTTGTTTATTGTTCGGCCTGCTGACTTAAGAGTACCAACTGAACTAATAAACGAAGCCATTCTGCCGGTCCTCCACAGCTTGAACTCGTTATTAGTTCCAAATATTTCTTGAAGTCAGCATTCTGCAACTCCTTTCGCCATTTCCGCACTCCGGGCACGCGATGCAATCCTCTGCTGTAGACCCTAATAGAGCGCCTTTCGGGGTTGGGCAAAAAAATTACATGCATGCAAATACAAAATGAACTCAGTAAGCGTATTCTTATCATTGATGGTGCAATGGGAACGATGATCCAACGTCGTAAGCTCGAGGAAGCAGACTACAGGGGAGAACGTTTCAAGGACTGGCATACCGATGTGAAAGGCAATAACGATCTGCTTAACATTACCCAGCCGGAAATCATCATCAGCATTCATAAAGAATACCTTGAGGCAGGTGCCGACATTATCGAAACAAATACTTTCAGCAGTACTTCCATTGCAATGGCAGACTACGAAATGCAGTCGTTTGCATACGAATTGAACCTTGAAGGTGCGCGCTGCGCCAGGATCGCTGCAGACGAATACAACACCAAAGATCCTTCGAAACCACGATTTGTTGCCGGTGCAATTGGCCCACTTAATAAAACCCTTAGCCTTTCACCCGATGTAAATAACCCTGGTTACCGTGCCGTTACTTTTGATGAAGTCGCCATAGCCTATACCGAACAGATCAGGGGATTGGCAGACGGCGGCGTCGATCTTTTTTTGATCGAAACAATTTTCGACACACTTAATGCCAAGGCAGCTATCTACGCGATCAAAAAATATTTCCGGGAAAACCGCACTACATCAGCCAAAGGCGAACTGCCAATCATGATCAGCGGAACAATCACCGATGCCTCCGGACGCACACTCAGCGGGCAAACCCTTGAAGCATTTTATACATCCATACGCCATGCACGCCCCATCAGCGTTGGCCTTAACTGTGCGCTTGGTGCTACACAAATGCGTCCGCACATCGAAGAGTTGAGCCAGATCGCTGAATGTTATACATCGGCGTATCCGAATGCCGGCCTGCCAAATGCTTTTGGTGAATACGACGAACAACCACACGAAACCGCGCACATCATCGAAGATTGGGCAAAGGAAGGATTTGTAAACATTGTTGGCGGTTGTTGCGGCACAACTCCTGATCACATCAAACATATCGCCGACCAGGTTAGCAAATATTCACCACGGCAGTTGCCCGTATTGGAAGCAGCCCTTTAGAGAAATTAAAAAAACCACCGGAATAAACAATTTATTGTTGCCGTCGAAGTTTTAAAACTCGCTACGTATGCCATCATCTTGCAACCGGTGGCAGTAAAGCATAAATCACCTTGCACGTTTGTTTGGCGTAAGGTGGATCAGAAATAAAATATGGAAACGACTGTTATCAAACCCTACCTGCGACTCGCCGGATTAGAGCCCCTTGTGGTTCGCCCTGAAACCAACTTTGTAAACGTTGGAGAAAGAACGAACGTAACCGGTTCAAAAAAGTTCGCCCGGCTTATCAGGGACAATAAGTATGAAGAGGCCCTCTCGGTCGCACGTCAGCAGGTAGAAAGCGGCGCACAGATTCTCGACGTAAACATGGATGATGCTTTACTCGATGGTGTGTTGGCTATGACGACCTTTTTAAACCTGCTGCAGGCAGAGCCGGACATTGCCAGGATACCCGTAATGATCGACAGCTCAAAGTTTGAGATCATTGAAGCAGGTTTGAAGTGTGTGCAGGGCAAATGCATCGTGAATTCTATCAGCCTTAAAGAAGGAGAAGAAAAATTTATCGACCAGGCGTTTACCTGCAAAAGCTATGGGGCGTCGGTGATCGTGATGGCCTTCGACGAAAAAGGCCAGGCCGATACTAAAGAACGGAAAATAGAGATATGCGAGAGGGCATATAAAATATTGACTGAGCAAGTGGATTACGATCCGCAGGATATCATTTTCGACCCGAACATTTTTGCTATTGCCACCGGTATTGAAGAACATAATAACTATGCGGTTGACTTTATTGAAGCTACCCGCATCATCAAACAAAAAATGCCACTGACAAAGGTCAGTGGCGGGGTAAGTAATGTTTCCTTTTCTTTCCGTGGTAATGATACTGTTCGTGAGGCCATACATTCTGTCTTCCTGCTGCATGCAATTGCCGCAGGTATGGATATGGGTATTGTAAATGCCGGGCAACTGCAGGTGTACGACGAAATCGAACCGAGGTTGAGAGCGCTTTGTGAAGATGTCATAATGAACCGGAACCCCGAGGCTACAGATCAGTTACTTGCTTTTGCAGAAACGGTTAAAGCCAAAGGAAAAACGGTTGTTCAGGACCAGGCGTGGCGTAGCGAGCCTGTTGAAAAGAGGCTATCGCATTCCCTTGTGAATGGCATTACCGACTTTATCGACGCAGACACGGAAGAGGCCCGGGTGAAATATCCAAAGCCGCTGGACGTGATTGAGGGACCCCTTATGGATGGAATGAATATCGTGGGCGACCTTTTTGGTGCGGGTAAGATGTTTCTGCCACAGGTGGTGAAAAGTGCGCGGGTAATGAAAAAAGCCGTTGCGGTACTCACCCCTTACATTGAAGCCGAAAAGGAAGTAAGAAGATTAGCACATATCGAGGCGGGAACGGTGAACGAAGAAGGTGCCGGTGCAGCAAAAATATTATTGGCCACGGTGAAAGGCGACGTTCACGACATCGGCAAAAACATTGTAGGCGTGGTGCTCGGTTGTAATGGATACGACATCATCGACCTGGGTGTAATGGTGTCCGCCGATAAGATACTCGAAACCGCTAAAAGGGAAAAGGTCGACATCATTGGCCTGAGCGGGCTCATCACTCCTTCGTTAGACGAGATGGTGCACATCGCCAGGGAAATGAAGCGCCAGAAGTTTGAACTTCCCCTGTTGATCGGTGGTGCAACCACGAGCCGTATGCATACTGCAGTAAAAGTTGCCCCGGAATACGATGAAGGTGTGGTTCACGTACT
>JASLBT010000380.1 GCA_030146445.1 Segetibacter sp.
AAGAATTTCTCCCTTTTAATTCCGGCATGTATTACTACTCCAGCTTCAAAGCTTTTAGAAGTCTTGCCCCGGCGTAACTTGTTGTTATAGGCGCGGGGGTTTCGACGTCTGGCTAACTTCAAGACCAGAAAGTTCGTTCCAATACTCTCGGAAATCTTACCAGGCAAAGCATGCGGGCTTATTCAGTAGGGGATTTTACCTCCAAATTCCGGATGTGCTTCAACAGGCACCTGATCAACTGCTAAAACCCGCGGAACATCACTTCTGTTCTTTACGTACCAACAATTGCAGTATCAAAACAAACGGCAGATTTAGCCATGATAGCTGAAACGGGTTGTGGTATCCGCTAAACAGAAGCCTTGCAGTTCCGGCCAATGAGGTGTACGTACTGGTATGTTCCTGTGGGGTTTCTTCAGACAATAGCCAGCGTTCCTGTAGCATCATCCAACAACAGGTAAATAAATTCCAGAAAACTATAAATCAGAAAAGATGTCATCGAAAGAAAACGTTCCACCTATAAAAGCCACATTTATCCTGCTATTTGTATTGATAGATGCCTCAGTTTTACAACATGCATTTTTGAACAACAACAGCTGGTACCTGTCGCTGGCACTACTTGTTCCGGTGCTGGTCGCTACCTCGTGGCTGGTGCGTAAACGAATGCACGGCAGTTCGCCTGGTGAATGTAAGAGCGGGGGCTTACACTATTTTCCCCCGCGGGAAAGTTTAAGTCATATCCACTACAGCCAGTTGAACTAAGCCGATGACTTGTACCAGGCACTAATGTTAATTAAAACACGCTGGTTTGGCTAACAGAACGTGTACTGGTTGCAATTTCAGAAATGAGCCGTCACCGGGTCAGTTCTTTACGGAGGCATATAAGCCGGTTGCTTTTTAGCTATGGATGATAGAGAGATAACTTCCACGTATGCAGGTGCTGAGCGCTACCCCGGTATCAATGGATTTGTAACCTACTTCGTTGCATGAAAATCTTGATTTTTGCAGTGGCCCGTTAACAGGCATTACCAACAAGATACTTCTAAAAATATTGCTGAATTTTTTGTAACTCATGCTGAATTTCTGCCTGCTTATATTCACCCGCCAGAAGGAACGAATTTTTATTCCTGTTAAGCTTCTCTTTTGTTTCCGTCATCTCCTGGGAGATCTGGCTGATCTCTTTTTTTAGGGCATTTACTTTATCAGAAAGTGCCTGTAACTCTTCTGCTTTTTTTTGAATCAGCTGTTCACGCTGTTTTACTTCCTTTTGGTATTGCTGCGCATGTGCACTTTGAAAAGCATTTAAATCACGGCCAATAATATTATGGTATTCGTGTGCAGTTGTAATAAGTTTTTCCCTGGTAAGGCCAGTTCTTTTCAGCACATTAAAAGCCGTTCGATACCTGGTTTCTTCATCACTGATATTGCCAATGTCGGTTTTGCTATCGATAAATTCTTTGAAATCGGTTCCTGCAAAAAGTGGATTTTTTGCGTTTGCTTCATCAATCAGGTTTTCAAAATATTGCTGGTGCTCAGGCAGGGGAGAGCCGGTTGGTGGTTGCGCTGCAGTGGTTTGCAACGGTGCTGGTGCCGGTACGTTGCTCGCATTGATTAGTGGGTGTTCCACGTTCTCCGGCACAGGTGGTATGTAGCCCGGCTCCGGTGCCGGCGCGGTGGTTACAGGCGAGGAGTTTTGCTTTTCAGGTGCCTTCTTTTTCTCTTCCTCAAATTCAACAAACGGACTTAATATCTGTTTCAGTAAACTCATATTGATAAATTGAATTTGTAAACCATTCCGGTTTGCGCTTTATAAAATTTCACCCGCGCAACCAGTATACGATTACAAATTGTATGCTGCACTGGTATTTTATTTGTTAGCCATGGTTACCATAACCACTCGTCCACCATCGTCCGCGCTTAGCAATAACTTCTTGCCATCGGTGATCTCCACCATTTTGCCGACCGGTATTTCTTTGTTCTCTGTCAGGTCTTTCAACGACGTCAGCTTTTGGTTTACCAGCACCCATTGTCCGTTGTAGAAAGTAAAATAGCCCACCGGTGTCTTTTGTTCTGGTGTAAGCCGTTCATTTCGTATCACGTTGCGGTTTACGTGCCATTGAAAAAGGTATTGATTGTTATACACCATCAACCTGTGGTGTTCAGGTTGCCATACCGTTGGCCTGAATTCGTAATACAGGTCCAGCACAGGAACCGTACCGTTTACCGGAGTTCCGCAGAACGGGCACTTTGGCGTTGTAGTGTTGTCGAATACAAACCACTTCTGATCGCATTTGCTGTTGCTGCATGGCTGCATCAGGTCGGTTGTTTTTAATAACGCATGCTCCCAGTTGTCGGCGTTCGGGCGCATGTTCGGGTGATGTAAACCTGCAATAAATGCATCGTCGAACAGTTTTTTCAAGTATGGGCCAGTGACGGTATAAGGTATCCTGTCGACATCTCCCCACGGCAATGCCGACTTTGAAAGCTGGTTTACTTTGGGCCGGTTCGAAAGGTCTGTTGGATGCTCGATAAAAAGGGCTTTCTCACCCATGCTCAACAGGTCATCGCGTTCTGTGTCCAGGTCATTTACCTTCCCGCCCTTAAGCGGATGCCGGTACAACAGGTACATATAAATCATTACCGCAAGTGCGTGCAGGTCAGTTGTACGATTTGCATGTTTACGGTTAACATCTCTAAGGTCGAGGTGTTTGGTCGCCAGTACCTCCGGTGCAATGAAATCGGCTGTTCCAATTACATCAGGTGGAAACAGGCCCGGAACAACAAGACCATCAATATCGATGATCGTGGCTGCCCGGCTTACCGGGTCGATCAGAACATTTTTGTAAGATAAATCCGAGTGTGCCAGTCCGGCGGCGTGTAACCGCTTTACGCCGCGGGCAATTTTTACATTTATCTGGAAGTAGCTCAACCACGATCCGAGTTCCGATTCGTCGAGCCGGAGAGGAAATTGTTTATTCCTGAATTTCGAAGAGGCAAACCATAAGCCCTGCTTTTCTTTTCCCTTGATGCCTTCACCGGTTGCATATCCCTTTTTAAAGAAAAAGTTCTTATCGTATGCCGGAACAATCAATCCTACCTTGTCGCCTGCTTCCACCATATCTGTCGGCCAGCAATACAATTCTTTGTAATAGTCGCCATGTTCCCGGTTAAAAAAATTGTCGTAATACTGGGTAACAATTTTTCGCAGGCGCTCTTTTGTATTGAAGTCCTTTGCATCCCGGTAGAATGCAACAACATACGATCTGTCGGGTCCAAAATATACATCCTTCATGCCACCGCGCATCGGTTCTCCATTATCAACATACTGGTAAGTTTTACCCGGTGTTATCGCCGATGTCACAGTTTTGATACTCATTGCTAAATTTTTATTTACCCTCCACGAGGAGTGGCTTTTTTGGTGACCAACGGTAACACTTTCTTCTACATCGTTGTGTCACTCCCTTGTACGGCAGCTGCTTTATTCAGCTTTAACGGGATGCTACAATCAGCTACTGTTTTGCGGGAACGAATATACTCACGGTTAAAACAGTCGCAAAACAAGCAATAGCATTGCCTTAAAAAACAATGGCCAACGTGCGATCGTCATGATTTCCGGGGCTCCAAAAATCCATCCACGCCGAAAACTGAGGTACGATATCCGGGTTTCCGGGGTTAAGTTCTACCTTAACGCCATCATCGTTTTTACCACCAAGGTCTGCCAAAAACTCCTTCCACTTTTTAATGTTGGGCAGGTTCGCTTCCACCACAAATTTTGCATCATAAATTCCGTCCGACATCATCATCAGGTACGAGAAGTCTTCTACGATTTTAAAGCCAAAACGGGTAGCAAATTTCGGATCATGAAAAATCTCCGGCATCGTTATAAACCGGGTGCCGCCACCAAATTCACCAACGTCAATCCAGTTCATCAGGGTTACTTCACTTACGTCTTTATTGAGTAAAGCTATTGGGCAATCGCCTACCCCGAACGATAGCAGGGCATAACCAATCTCGTACCTTTTAAAAAGGGTAAAAATTAATGTTGTATTTAGGTCCTTCACCGGAACAGCGGCTTCTGTCGCAAAAGCTACCAACCTTTTATGAACATGTAGCGCTGCCCTTCCAAGATTGTTGTATACGAACTGGTTTAGCTTTTTTTGTATATCCGCCGCATCGGCTTTATACTGTTGAAGCAAGTCGTCGAAAACGGCCATACCATCCACGGCCGGTTTATCCATAAAGTATTCGACAACAGTGTTACACGCCAACGCTGAACCTTTCCGTGAAATTTTCGCGCTGCCTGCTCCGTCCGCAACAACAACAAGGTTCCAACCACCCGGCAACTCTTTAAATGCAAAGTCATCTTCCCTAAAAGAACCCACGTTTGCATGTGCCCTTCCCCGTTTCGACGACACAAGAATAGTCTTATCACCAAGCGGCGCCAATTCGGTTACATCATCTTCTTTCCAGTATGGATCATTCCTGTCGCTGTCAAGCTTTTTCCATAATGATTTTGGATCAGGATTAATGATTATGGGGATCACTTTTTCATGAAAAGCAGCATCCTCGGGCTCGCCTGTTAATTTAAATCGGAACAGCACCTTAAAGTCACCACTCTTTGCGGGCACACCTGAAAGTTGGCTTGTTTTTCTGTCGAAGCTTAAACCGATCTCTTCGAGCCCCGAGAATTCAAACGCCGAAATATCATTCCATTTCAGCTGATCAAAGTCGATCCTTGTTTCGTAGGGCTTACCTACGGTGGCGTTTAATATCCTTACCGGTTGTTGCGCGATGTCCATGATCCTGTTCTCCAATTTCCACTTTTCCATGAGCTGGTTTTGATTTGCCAGCAGCGAGCTTATTACGGCTTCACTACCGGGGTCTTTTAGAAACTTTTCAAATAAAGCAGCACGGTTTGCGGGAACAGGAATGTTGTTGGCTTCAAACAGCACCTGGACTATTTTCTTAGCATCGGCCATTAATGGAATTTTTATGCAGGGTGATGCAGCCGGTCGTGCCGTTGTACCGGGGCTCTGTAGAACACCGGGCTCTTTCGTTGCGATGGTGTCGGCAACGGTTAAGAGGTTGCCGACGCCATTTTCAACGGTTATGCACAGCAATAAATAAAGAATTTAAACAACGATGTTCAACTCAGCGGGTGGGGGAGGCAGTTCGCTAAGGCCTGTCACCTCTTTGCCCGCATCTTCTACCCTTGTTGAAGTAACCCCTATTGATGCAGTTACCCACGTAAAGAATTTGGCAATGCTTTGGCTATCTGCGGTATCGAG
>JASLBT010000394.1 GCA_030146445.1 Segetibacter sp.
AAATCATATCTCCTTTACCGTGTTCGACATCGCCATACATAGCAAACAAACCGTTACCACTAACGGCTTAAAAGACTGTACCGTTTTTGTAAAAGATGGACTGATTACCGGCATAGAAGATGGATTAAGCAATGTACCCGAAAATGAAATAACTGACCTTGGCGACCTGGTTCTCATGGCTGGCGTCATCGATCCGCATGTACACATAAACGAACCGGGAAGAACGGATTGGGAAGGATTTGATACGGCAACCCGCGCGGCACTTGCCGGTGGAATAACTACGCTGGTTGATATGCCACTAAATGCCTCACCCGTTACAACGAGCGTTGATGCATTGAGACAAAAAAGGAATGCTGCCGCAAGGAACCTGCATACAAATTGCGGCTTTTGGGGAGGCCTTATTCCCGGCAATACAGCCGATGTCGAGCCCCTGATCAACGCCGGGGTACTTGGTTTCAAAGCTTTTTTAACGCATTCCGGTATCGACGAATTTCCGAATGTAACAGAAGGGGATCTTCGGAAAACAATGCCGATCATCGCAGCGTCGGGTCTGCCACTACTGGTACATTGCGAGCTTACGGCGGACATGTCTGCTGTGCCGTATCACGATAATCGCAATTATTCCGATTACCTGAACTCCCGACCGAACGAATGGGAACATGATGCAATTGGAATGATGATCCGGCTCTGCGAAACTTATGGGTGCCGGGTTCATATTGTTCACCTTTCGTCAGCTGGTTCGATATCATTAATTGAACGTGCTAAACAAAAGGGATTGCCGTTAACGGTTGAGACCGCTCAGCATTATCTATATTTTAGTGCTGAAGACATTGAAGATGGACAAACACTCTTAAAATGTGCACCGCCTATCAGGGAGCGAAAAAATAACCGCTGTTTGATGGAGGCACTCAAGGATGGTATTATCGACTTTGTTGCTACTGACCACTCGCCTGCTCCACCGGGCTTAAAAGGGCTTGATACCGGGGACTTCACCAAAGCATGGGGCGGGATTTCTTCGCTGCAATTTGCGTTACCGGCATTGTGGACAGTAGCCAAAAAGAATGGTTGTACACCGGTGCAAGTCGCAGCGTGGTTGTCGGAAAATCCAGCACGTTTTATAAACAAACAAGCAAACCGGGGCAGCATAATCAAGGGCAATATTGCGGACCTTGTTGCCTGGAACCCTGATGCCGCCTTTGAGGTGAGGGAAAAAAACATACACCATAAGCATAAGTTGACGCCCTACTTACATAATGAACTATATGGTGTTGTACAACACACTTACCTGGCGGGCACGAAGGCATATAGTGCAATGGAATTTACTGCTTTAAACCAGGGAAAAATGATAACCAGTGGCGCTAACTGAGGAATTTGAAACGAATGGCAATACCATTCTCAATCGGATAAATGAACTTGCCAATCTCAGTGAACAACCTGGCATGCTTATCCGCACCTATGGCAGCGAGGCTTTCAGGGAAGCCGCCTTGCAGTTAGCGGCCTGGATGAAGGCAGCGGGTCTCGACACATTTACCGACAACATTGGGAACGTTCGCGGAAGATTATACAGTGACAATCCCGATGCGAAGACCTTTGTGATTGCATCACACTTTGACACGGTAGTAAATGCGGGAAAGTTTGATGGCCCGCTAGGTGTGTTGCTGGGCATTGAATTAGCTGCCCATTTTGCAAAGGGGAAAAACAGGCTGCCGTTTAACCTTGAAGTGATCGCATTTGCGGATGAAGAAGGCGTCCGTTTTCATAGTACTTACCTTGGCAGCAAGGTAGTGGCAGGAACTTTTGAAGAAGAATTACTGCAGCGGAAAGATGCCGATGGTTTGTCTCTCGAACAGCACATATTAAAGTCCGGCGGACAGCCCCGGTTGATTAAAGAAGACCGAATACCTGCGGATAGCTGGATGGGCTATTACGAGGTACACATTGAACAAGGACCTGTACTTTACGAAAAAAAAATTCCGGTTGCGTTGGTCACCGGGATCGCTGGTCAGCAGCGGGCAGTACTTGTTTTTACCGGTGAAGGCGGGCATGCGGGTACGGTACCTATGAATATGCGGGCAGATGCGCTTTGCGCAGCTGCTGAGTTTGTTTTGGCTACAGAGCGGCATGCGCAGTCTTGCGACGACAATCTTGTTGCGACCGTTGGCAAGCTTGACCTGGAACATCCCGCCTCTAACGTGATACCGGGCAAGGTTAGCTGCACGCTGGACGTAAGATGCGGTGATGCTCATCGTTTAACTGCAGCTATTGAACACATCAGGCAAATAAGTTCGGAAATATGCAGCAGGCGAAATGTGAACGTGCAATGGGAACTGGTGCAGTATACGACACCGGTTACGTGTGACGATGAACTGGGTAGACACCTCGCGGAGGCGATAACCCGCTCGGGCTACGAGATTGTAAAGCTCTCCAGCGGAGCCGGCCACGATGCAGTGGCCATTGCGGCAGTTGCACCAGTGAGCATGCTATTCGTTAGGTGCTTCAGGGGAATAAGTCATCATCCTATGGAGCAGGTCGCTGTGGAGGATATTGTGGCGGCATTCAAAACATCAGTTACTTTTATAAGCCTGTTGAGCAAAACTTACGGGGTTTAAAATCTTTAATTCTACCCATGGAAATTTCGGCACTTACGCGTTCAGTAGTTAAAAGCAATCATGCAGTCATTGCACCGGATGGCTACATCAACAGCAATGTACCGGGGTGGATGAATTGCATCGTAAATGTGATCATCAACGGGGACATGGGTGCAAACCTTTGCCAGACCCTGATCAGCGGTAATAAGAACACCACTTTAAAGGGGGTTACGCAATCTTCGCAGGTCTTCTTCTATGTAATAAAAGGCAGCTGTTCAGCAACGATCAGCAGCGAATCAAAGAGCCTGGCAACGGGTCACTTTGTTTACGTTCCTATTGGGAAGGAGTACCAGTTTGACAGGATGGAAGACGGGACACAAATACTCACCTTTCACAAGGAGTATGAACCGCTCGAGGGTTTTGACCGCCCGGAGACGATTTTTGGCGATGCATCCGCTGTTGAAGGTCCATCGTACCTCGGCGATGATGCACTTAGGCTGCAGGTACTGCTGCCGGATGACCTCTCATTCGATATGGCAGTAAATATTTTTACGTATGATCCTGGCGGACACCTGCCGATGGTTGAAACCCATATTATGGAACACGGACTATTGTACCTGCAGGGCCAGGGTGTTTATATGCTTGATCACCAGTGGTATCCCATTAAAAAGGGAGATTCTATCTGGATGGCGCCTTATTGTCAACAATGGTTTACAGCTATGGGTAAGGAGCCGGCTGTTTATATCTACTACAAAAACGTAAACCGTTTTCCAACCCTGGTCTAGCGGTGCACCAGCGAAAGAGGAAGGCCTATTGAATTGACTTTTTTTGAAAACGTGCTGGATACTGGTACAGTTTTTTGATCCGTGAATAGGACACATAAGGTGTCAACGAGAGGTGATCAAATGCGGTGTAAACGAAATAACTGACGCTAATACATAAAAGACGCTTGCGTGTGCCAATGAAGCCGATGTAAACGTCCGACAACTGAATTATTGCTTATTACACTCGTTCAGATAAAGATCTTTTGGTTGAGCAAGTTAAATGCTGTTGAGCGTCTTTGCCCGTTGCTGCACAACATCCTGCAGCGGTTTTGAAAGTCAGCTAACGCTGCATAGATCACGGGTGAATTGATCACTGTGCATACAACAGCAGACGCAATGTCAGGCACCGGAAAAGTGAGTACTTCTTTATA
>JASLBT010000398.1 GCA_030146445.1 Segetibacter sp.
ATCGAATAGTGGCTCAACTACGTCCTCATTATCTTTGAGCGCACTGGTAGCGATACCACGGAGCGTTCCGCAATCCTCTTCAGTAATCACGACGTCCTGGGCAACGTCAACCAAACGACGTGTCAGGTAACCGGCATCGGCAGTTTTCAGGGCCGTATCCGCAAGACCCTTACGGGCACCGTGGGTAGAAATGAAGTAATCCAATACGTTCAGTCCGCCTTTGAAGTTCGACAGGATCGGGTTTTCAATGATCTCGTTACCCGAGCTACCACTCTTACGTGGTTTTGCCATCAATCCCCTTATACCTGCAAGCTGCTTAACCTGTTGCTTACTACCACGGGCACCACTATCGAGCATCATGTACACAGAGTTGAAACCTTGTTTGTCGGCTGCCATTTCGCGGATCAGCGTCTCTGTAATACGGGTATCCACCCTCGACCAGATGTCGATGATACCGTTGTACCGCTCGTTATTGGTAATCAGACCCATATTGTAGTTATCCCAAACCTCGTCGACCTCGGTTTTCGCCTGGTCAAGTAATTGTTCTTTAACTGCCGGGATAATGAGGTCATTGATATTGAACGACAAGCCACCCTTGAATGCCATACGGAATCCAAGTGTTTTGATGTCATCCAGGAACTTCGCGGTTTTTGGAACGTCGGTGATTTTAATAATATCACCAATGATCTCACGAAGGCTCTTCTTGGTAAGCAGTGCATTAACAAAACCCACCTCTTTCGGAACAAACTGGTTGAATAAAATTCTACCTACGGTTGTATCGATCAACTTGATACTTAGTTCTCCTTTATCACTTCTAACCGTTGTTCTTACTTTAATATGTGCATGAAGATCGACCTGCTTCTCATTGTAAGCAATAATCACCTCTTCCATTGAGTAGAAAGCCTTGCCTTCACCTTTAACCTTAACGTCTTCGGTGCTCTTTCTCCCTTTTGTGATATAGTACAGTCCGAGTACCATGTCCTGTGAAGGCAGGGTAATAGGCGTACCATTCTGAGGGTTCAGGATGTTGTGCGAAGAAAGCATCAGCAACTGTGCCTCGAGGATCGCAGCATGGCTCAATGGTACGTGTACCGCCATCTGGTCACCGTCGAAATCCGCGTTGAATGATGTTGTTACAAGCGGGTGAAGTTGTATCGCCTTACCTTCAATCAATCTCGGCTGGAATGCCTGGATTGACAAACGGTGGAGGGTTGGGGCGCGGTTGAGCATGACCGGATGACCCTTAAGTATGTTCTCGAGGATATCCCAGATAACGGCCTCTTTCTTGTCTACAAGTTTCTTTGCAGACTTCACTGTTTTAACGATACCTCTTTCGATAAGTTTCCGAATAATAAACGGCTTAAACAGCTCAGCAGCCATATCCTTCGGCAAGCCGCACTCATGAATTTTCATTTCGGGGCCGACCACAATTACCGAACGACCAGAGTAGTCAACACGCTTACCAAGGAGGTTCTGACGGAAACGTCCCTGCTTTCCTTTAAGCACATCGCTCAGGGATTTTAATGCACGTCCACCCTCGGCTTTAACCGCGTTTGATTTACGTGAGTTATCGAACAAACTGTCGATTGCTTCCTGCAGCATTCGCTTCTCGTTCCTAAGAATCACCTCGGGAGCCTTAATCTCCAACAAACGCTTCAAACGGTTGTTACGGATGATCACCCTACGGTAAAGGTCATTCAGGTCGGAAGAAGCAAAACGGCCACCGTCCAAAGGAACCAATGGGCGTAATTCCGGTGGAATAACAGGAATATATTGCATAACCATCCATTCAGGACGGTTGGTAATACGGGTATTTGCATCACGGAATGCTTCAACAACACTCAAACGCTTTAGCGCATCGGCTTTACGTTGTTGTGAAGTTTCATTTGCAGCGGCATTCCTGAGGTCAAATGAAAGCTGGTCGAGGTCGATACGTTGCAGCAGATCATGTACCGCTTCGGCACCCATCTTCGCTACAAATTTATTCGGATCCTCATCAGGAAGGTACTGGTTGTCTTTGGGTAAAGCATCCAATATATCCAGGTATTCTTCTTCTGTGAGCAGGTCACCAAAATTCTGACCTTTGTCGGCACGGATACCTGATTGAATAACCACGAAACGCTCGTAGTAAACAATCGTTTCCAATTTTTTTGAGCTCATTCCCAACAGGTAACCGATCTTATTGGGAAGAGATTTGAAATACCAGATGTGCACAACGGGAACAACCAGTTTGATGTGTCCCATTCTTTCCCTACGCACCTTTTTCTCCGTTACTTCTACCCCACAACGATCGCAGACAATTCCCTTGTAACGGATACGCTTATATTTTCCACATGCACATTCGTAATCCTTTACCGGACCAAAAATCCGCTCGCAAAACAGGCCATCTCTTTCAGGCTTGTACGTGCGATAGTTGATGGTCTCCGGCTTTAAAACTTCCCCATAGCTTTTTTCCAAAATGCTATCAGGTGAAGCCAATCCGATGGTTATTTTTGAAAATGTAGGCCTCGGACGATTATCTTTTTTAATAGCCATATCGTATTTACGAATTTAATTTTTTGTTACCGCCTTCAGTACTTTGACCAACATCGTTGCGTCGCACACTTGAGCGTTCGATTCCGGGTCAACGGGCACCCGTGAAAATACATCCCAAACAAGGTCTCAACAATTGATACCAGGGAGATGTTTATAAACTGAGGAAAGAACTATTTAAAACAGGTAAAACCACCGGAGTGGCTTCACCTGTTTTTATATGTAGGTTGGACTAATCAAATTTCAGATCAAGACCCAAACCTCTTAATTCATGAACCAACACATTGAATGACTCAGGAATACCGGCGCGTGGAATGTTTTCACCCTTCACAATTGCCTCATAAGTCTTCGCACGACCAATGATGTCATCCGACTTAAGCGTGAGCAATTCCTGCAGGATGTTCGATGCACCATACGCCTCGAGTGCCCAAACCTCCATCTCACCGAAACGCTGACCACCGAATTGCGCCTTACCACCCAAAGGTTGTTGGGTAATCAAGCTGTATGGTCCGATAGAACGCGCGTGCATCTTATCGTCGACCATGTGGTGCAGTTTAATAATGTAGATGATACCCACAGTGGCCTTCTGGTCAAAACGATCACCCGTTTCGCCGTCATACAGGTAAGTATGACCGAAGCTCGGGAGCCCTGCTTCATTGATCTTATCGGCGATTTCTTCGGTAGTTGCACCGTCAAAGATCGGCGTCGCAAAACGAACACCCAACTTTTCACCGGCCCATCCGAGTACAGTTTCGTAGATCTGTCCCAGGTTCATACGGCTTGGTACACCGAGTGGGTTCAGGACGATATCAACCGGTGTTCCATCCTCAAGGAAAGGCATGTCCTCAGCACGAACGATCTTTGCCACAATACCTTTATTTCCGTGACGTCCCGCCATCTTATCACCAACTTTCAGTTTACGCTTTACAGCCATGTAAACCTTTGCAAGTTTCAGAACACCTGCTGGTAACTCATCACCGATAGAGATGTTGAACTTCTCACGCTTGTACCGACCGAGTTCTTCGTTGTACTTAATGTTATAGTTGTGCAACAGGGTATTAATCTGATCATCAACTTTAGCGTCACCTGTCCAACCCAACGGATTAACATTCTGGAAGTCGATCTGCGAAAGGTTCTTTTGGTTGAACTTCGCTCCCTTTCCTATCAAAACCTCACCGAAGTTATTGCTTACGCCTTGCGAAGGTCTGTCTTTAACAAGGGTCTGCAGTTTTTCGAGAAGCACCTCAAGAATGTCCGCCTCATTTTTCTCGTGAACCTTTTCAATCTTTTCCAGAATCGCCTTCTCACGAACCTTTGTGTTCTTATCTTTCTTAGCTCTCTGGAACAGTTTTTTATCTATTACAACACCCTCGGTTCCGCTTGGCGCCTTCAAAGAGGCATCTTTTGCATCGCCGGCTTTATCACCGAAGATCGCACGCAACAATTTTTCCTCCGGTGTCGGATCGCTCTCTCCTTTTGGAGTGATCTTACCGATAATGATATCACCTTCTTTAATCTGTGCTCCAATCCGGATGATACCGTGTTCGTCGAGGTCCTTCGTTGCTTCTTCAGAAACGTTAGGGATATCGGGAGTTAATTCCTCTTCACCGAGTTTGGTATCCCTTACTTCAAGTTCAAACTCTTCGATGTGCACGGATGTAAACCAATCCTCACGAACCACTTTTTCGTTGATTACGATTGCATCCTCGAAGTTGTAGCCCTTCCATGGCATGAAGGCCACTTTCAGGTTTCTGCCAAGGGCAAGCTCTCCGTCGCGAGTTGCGTAACCCTCGGTGAGAAAATCTCCCTCTTTTACAATCTGTCCTTTCTTAACGGAAGGACGAAGGTTGATACAGGTTGCCTGGTTTGTTTTGATGAACTTGGTAAGCTTATAAACCACCAGGTCCTCTTCAAAAGAAACAAGCTTTTGTTGTTCGTTGCGCTTATATCTAACGTGGATCTCTTTTGCGTCCACGAATTCAACAATGCCATCTCCTTCAGCATGTATTTGTATACGTGCGTCGCGGGCTGCCTTACCTTCAAGTCCGGTACCAACGATTGGCACTTCGGGCCGGATCAGTGGTACTGCCTGGCGTTGCATGTTTGATCCCATCAGGGCACGGTTCGCATCATCATGCTCAAGGAACGGGATAAGGGAAGCACTCAAGCCTACGATTTGGTTAGGAGCAACGTCCATGTACTCCACTTCACCTTTATCAAGAATCGGGAAGTCACCGGTTTGACGGCTTACGACCCTATCCTCAGCAAACTCACTTTTATCATTCAGGGGCGAACTTGCCTGGGCGATCTTTTTCAGATCTTCTTCTTCAGCGCTCAGGAAAGTCAGGGTTTTCATATCCACTTTACCATTGTTCACTTTATGGTAAGGTGTTTCAATAAAGCCCATCTCATTGATCTTTGCGTGAACACAAAGAGTCGAGATCAAACCAATGTTTGGTCCTTCCGGGGTTTCGATTGTACACAAACGGCCGTAGTGGCTATAGTGAACGTCGCGTACCTCAAAACCTGCTCTTTCACGACTTAAGCCGCCGGGTCCGAGTGCTGAGATACGTCTTTTGTGGGTAATTTCACTTAACGGATTCGTCTGGTCAAGGAACTGCGAAAGCTGGGAAGTACCAAAAAACGAGTTGATTACAGAGGAAAGCGTCCTCGCATTAATCAGGTCAACCGGTGTAAACACCTCGTTGTCCCTAACGTTCATTCTTTCACGAATAGTACGCGCCATCCGAGCAAGACCCACACCAAATTGGGCATACAACTGCTCTCCTACGGTACGAACACGACGATTGCTCAGGTGATCAATATCATCAATCTCAGCCTTACTGTTGGTTAAACGAACCAGGTATTTAATAATCTCTATAATGTCTTCCTTAGTAAGCACTTTTTTCTCAATCGGGAAGCCTAAACCAAGTTTCCTGTTGATTTTATAACGACCAACTTCGCCAAGGTCGTAACGCTTGTCACTGAAGAATAATTTGTCGATGATACCGCGTGCCGTTTCGTTATCGGGTGCATCTGCTCCCCTCAACTGACGGTAAATGTGCTGAACAGCTTCAAGTTCACTGTTACTGGTATCTTTATTCAGGGTGTTGTAAATGATAGAATAGTCACCGCTCATTTCTTCCTTCTGGATGAACACACTCTTAACATCCATCTCGCTGATGGTTGCAATTGCGCTTTCATCAAGAATGGTATCACGCTCCATTACCACCTCGTTCCGCTCGATAGACACAACCTCACCGGTATCTTCGTCAACAAAGTCTTCAACCCAGGTGCGAAGAACACGGGCAGCAAGTTTCTTACCTAAGAAATTCTCAAGTTGCTTGGCTTCCGCTTTTACTTCGTCGGCCATTCCGAAAAGTTCAAGGATGTCTTTATCGGTTTCAAAGCCAATAGACCGGAGTAGGGTTGTTACAGGAAACTTCTTTTTCCTGTCGATGTACGCATACATGACATTGTTAATGTCTGTTGCAAACTCCATCCATGCACCCTTGAAAGGAATAACACGGGCAGAGTATATTTTTGTTCCGTTCGGGTGAACAGACTGACCGAAAAATACACCAGGTGAACGGTGCAGCTGACTTACCACCACGCGTTCTGCACCATTGATAACAAAGGTGCCTCTCGGCGTCATATAAGGAATATTACCCAGGAATACATCCTGAACAATAGTTTGAAAATCGACGTGCTCCTCATCATTACAGCTGAGCCTCAACTTAGCCTTCAGAGGAACAGCATATGTTAATCCCCTTTCCATACATTCATCGATAGAATACCTGGGGGGATCGATAAAATAATCAAGAAACTCCAGCATAAAGATGTTGCGGGTGTCGTTGATAGGAAAATTTTCCTTGAACACGCGGAACAACCCCTCTACGTTACGCTTATCTGGCGTAGTTTCGAGCTGAAAGAAGTCTTGAAATGATTGTAACTGAATGTCGAGTAGGTCAGGAGTTTCAGACAAATTTTTAATTTTTCCGAAACTGACCCTGTTCTGAACTTTAGTTGAGGACATATTTTATTTTAACCGGTTTTAATCAAAAAATCCGAAGAACGACAAGACGTTCTTCAGTACTTTGACAATCAACGTGTTAGTAAATTGATTATCAAGTCTCTAAATGATTTCGCTAACTAGCCTGAAATTAAAGGAACGCAAAGGTAAGATAGTAGTAGTACACACAAAAAACAATTTTATCCCATTTTAATTAATTGGGATAAACAAACGTTAAAACAAAAAAACGAAAGGCCGGTTGAAAAACCGGCCTTTGATAAATCTCTATAAAAGATTACTTCACTTCAACATCAGCACCCGCTTCTTTCAGTTTAGCTACGATGTCATCTGCTTCTGCTTTAGGGATACCTTCTTTGATAGGTTTTGGTGCACCATCAACAAGGTCTTTCGCTTCTTTCAAACCAAGGCCAGTCAGATCTTTTACGATCTTTACAACCTGAAGTTTGTTAGCGCCACCGCTTTTAAGCACAACATCAAATGCTGTCTTTTCTTCAGCAGCAGGAGCAGCACCGGCAGCAGGGCCAGCAGCTACAGCTACAGCAGCAGCAGCAGGTTCGATGCCGTATGTGTCTTTCAAAATTTTTGCGAGTTCATTAACCTCTTTTACGGTTAAGTTCACGAGTTGTTCTGCGAATGCATTTAAATCTGCCATTGTTTCAAATTTTTTCCGCCTTCATTGCCTGTGCTCCGGCGGATATATTAAAAAAATTTGGGTATCGGCTCCCAGGCTTGAGCCAATAAGTTGAATACGATATTTTATTCTGCTTGTCCGCGATCTTCAAGCGCTTTAATGAGGCTGGCAAGTTTACCACCTGCATTAAGACCACTGATAACATTTTTGGCGGGAGATTGCAATAATCCGATGATTTCGCCGATAAGGTCTTGCTTGCTCTTGAGGGTTTTAAGTGCCTCAAGCTGATCGTCACCTACAAACACAGCTGTGTCGATAAATGCGGCTTTCAAAACAGGTTTATCGCCTTTATTGTCAGTGCGGAAGCTGCTGATAATCATCGCAGGCTCCTTTGCATTTTCGCTAAACAATAGGGCGGTTACTCCATTAAGGCTGTCAAAAACACCTGAATACCTTGCAGAGTCAATTCCTTCCAGTGCTTTACGGATAAGCGTGTTCTTTGCAACCTTCATTTCTACGTTCTTGTCGAAACAAATCCGGCGCAATTTATTCACCTGGGCAACGCTTAGTGCCTCAGTGTTGGTAATGTAAAAGTTGTTATATTGATTGAACTTCTCTTTGAGAACTTCAATGGCTTCATTTTTTTGATCTTTAGTCATGACGCTATGTTTGTGTTCAGCGATAGAGTACCGTCAGGAATACAGTACCTCAATCCCGCCCAACGCTTTAGATTAATGGTTTGGTATCAACAGGAATTGCGGGACTCATAGTCGTTGCCATGCTTACCCCTTTGAGGTAAGTTCCTTTTGATGCAGAAGGCTTCAGCTTGATGATCGCACTGATAAACTCAGAACTGTTGGCAGCAAGTTTATCCGGCGTAAAAGAGATACGTCCAATGGAAGCGTGAACGATCCCAGCTTTGTCTACCTTAAATGCGATTTTACCACCTTTCACTTCATTAACCGCTGCAGCTACGTCGTTTGTAACTGTACCTGTTTTAGGGTTTGGCATCAGGTTACGAGGTCCGAGAACCTTACCAAGCCTACCAATCTTAGGCATAACTGAAGGAGTTGCAACGATAACGTCTACGTCGGTCCAACCACCTTCTATTTTCTGAATGAATTCGTCTAATCCAACATAATCTGCCCCGGCTGCTTTGGCATCCGCCTCTTTGTCCGGAGTACATAGCACCAATACCCTTTTTGTCTTACCTGTTCCATGAGGAAGGGTAACCGTTCCACGAACCTGTTGATCTGCCTTCTTAGGATCAACACCAAGCTTTATGTGTAGGTCCACTGAGCTGTCAAACTTTGTACAGTTGATTTCCTTAACTAGTGATGAAGCATCATTTAGTGAATAGACCTTGTTCTTATCGACCTTAGCTGCTACAGCTTTTCTTTTTTTTGTGATTGCCATTTTAATTCTTTTAGGAATTGATCAATTATTTGTCCCATGGAGCCTGACCGTCAACGGTTAAGCCCATGCTGCGAGCAGTACCAGCAACCATTTTCATGGCGCTTTCAGGAGTAAAGCAATTCAGATCGCTCATCTTGTCTTTAGCGATTGCTTCAACCTGGTCCCAGCTTACCTTACCTACTTTGTTACGGTTAGGCTCTTTAGAACCACTTTGAAGTTTAGCTGCTTCTAATAATTGAACTGCGGCCGGTGGGGTCTTAATAACGAAATCGAAAGATTTATCACCATAAACGGTGATCAAAACCGGGAGAACCTTGCCCATTTTATCCTGGGTTCTTGCGTTAAACTGCTTGCAGAACTCCATGATGTTAAGGCCTTTTGAACCTAATGCAGGTCCGATCGGAGGTGCCGGGTTTGCCTGGCCTCCTTTACACTGCAACTTTACATAGCCTGTAATTTCTTTTGCCATAATTTAATTTTTTGGTAGTAGCGTTCTGTCAACATAACAGAACTCCCAAATACAATAGATTCTTTTGGAACTTTTTTGGGATCGCGAAGGTAGGAGTTTTTCTGATACAAAGATCAAAGATGCCGGGTTTTTATCCTGTTCGATTGAACAGTAGGCAGAACCGGCTGCGCGCCGGGCTGGATGGATGAGACTGAGCTAAAGGGAAGGCACAGCGCCAGCCTACAAAACGAGTATCCCTTTTGCGTCGATAATTATTTCTTTTTTCGGTTCAGTAATCTTTGCTATCTCCTCTTTACTTTGACCGGCATCTTCGGCATAGTGCTGTAATTGTTTCACCGATGTGACCGTCAGTTTCGCCGTTCCATCAACCACTACATCTTTCCCGTTCAGCGCTGTAGGCACCACAAAAGCATGATCTTTCATCTTAACCATCATTTTGCCGGTCGGGCTTTCCATTTTTAACCAACAGCCTTGCATTGTGCATACGTCGGTAACTTTGCCCTTTACTTTTATGGCCACGGCCTCTTCAGACGTCACGACCCTGCCAACTTCGTTTATGCTGATCGCATCGGATGGTTGCACCTTTTCGCCGAAATTCATTCCTGCATTCGCAGGTCCGGTTGGCGGCTGAGCTGTAGACGTGAAGAAAGCCGAAACGAGGACAAAAACTGTAAACACCTTTTTCATAAGGGGAGTTTTTTGTTATAAAAAGAGCCACAGTAATTACTGCGGCTCTCTAAATTAAGCTAATATTTTATCTAGCTAAGTTTTTCAACCTGCATATAATTCAACTCAACCGGGGTAGAGCGTCCAAAAATCTTTACTGTAACTTTCAGCTTCTTTTTTTCATCATTTACTTCTTCAATAACGCCGTTGAAGTCATTAAAAGGCCCTTCAATGATCTTGATGGTCTCTCCTACGATAAATGGCTCGTTCATCACAATACCCTGGTCATTCATCTCATCTACCTTACCCAACATCTTATTTACTTCAGCTTTCCGTAGTGAGATAATGTTGCCTTTTGAGCCCTTTCCATCAGTAAGAAAGTGCATGACATTACTCACGCTACTGACGTGCTGAACGATATCATCTGCAAGTTTGCCACCACTAACCTCGATCATCACGTACCCTGGAAAATAGTTCTTCTCGCGCATTACCTTCTTACCATTCTGTACTTTGTACACCTTCTCCATTGGCAAAAATACCTGCTTGATAGTCTCGCTCCATCCACTTCGGTTTACTTCCTTATCAAGGTATTCTTTAACCTTACGCTCCTTGCCACTAACTACGCGCAAAACATACCACTTAGTTTCCTGTTCAGGAGCTACCGTGTCATGTTTGGCTGATTCATCCGATGTACTTAATGGTTCCATTATTTAAATAAAGAATATATCAATTGTAATAAAGATTGAGAAGCGAAGTCCATTATCCATACCAACGCGGTGATGATAAGGGTTGCAATGAGTACGATCACCGTTGATTGCTGCAATTGCATCCAGGTCGGCCAGGTAACCTTTTCGGTGAGCTCATGATAGCTCTCCCTGAAATAATTTGAAATTTTGTTCATTTAAGGTTGATTACGTTAAGTTGTTGAACCATCAGCCGACGGGCAGAAACGTCAACAGTTAAACATGGCACGGGAACAAGGATTCGAACCCTGATCAAAGGTTTTGGAGACCTCTATTCTACCGTTGAACTATTCCCGTAAAAGAAAAAAGTATCAGGATATTTTTCAAATCAGAACAAAGCAAATTTACAGATTTGTTCCGATAACAATATCCTGATACCCGATGGATTATAACTATTTAACTATTTCAGTCACCTGACCTGCTCCTACTGTACGACCACCTTCGCGTATCGCGAACTTCAAACCTTTTTCCATGGCGATCGGCTGGATCAACGTAACAGAGAGCGAGGTATTATCACCTGGCATAACCATTTCGGTTCCTTCAGGTAAAGTACATTCTCCGGTAACGTCTGTTGTACGGAAGTAGAACTGAGGGCGGTACTTATTAAAGAATGGCGTATGACGTCCCCCTTCTTCTTTGCTCAGCACGTAAACCTCTCCTTTGAACTGGGTGTGCGGTGTGATAGACCCTGGTTTGCAAATAACCATACCCCTACGGATCTGGGTTTTCTCAATACCACGCAGTAGTAAACCGGCATTGTCACCAGCTTCGCCGGAGTCAAGCAATTTTTTGAACATTTCGACACCAGTTACGGTAGAGGTCAGGGGAGTTTCCATCAATCCAACGATCTCAACGCCTTCACCAATTTTGATACGTCCTCTCTCAATACGACCAGTGGCAACTGTACCACGGCCAGTAATTGAGAATACGTCCTCGACGCTCATCAGGAATGGCTGATCAACCGGCCGGGGCGGTAAAGGGATATATGAGTCAACTGCATCCATCAATTCGTCGATTGCTTTAACCCACTTTTCATCACCTGCCAATGCTCCTGTTGCGGAACCCTGGATAATTGGAGTGTTGTCTCCGTCGAAACCATTTTTAGAAAGAATTTCCCGAATTTCCATTTCAACCAGCTCAAGCAACTCAGGATCATCAACAAGGTCAACCTTATTCATGAATACCACCATACGAGGTACGCCAACCTGACGGGCAAGAAGGATGTGCTCCCTCGTTTGAGGCATCGGTCCGTCGGTCGCTGCTACTACAAGAATAGCTCCGTCCATTTGAGCGGCACCGGTGATCATATTTTTAACATAGTCAGCGTGACCAGGACAGTCAACGTGAGCATAGTGACGATTAGCTGTTTGATATTCTACGTGAGCTGTATTGATTGTGATACCTCTTTCTTTCTCTTCCGGGGCACCGTCAATCTCATCGTAGTTCTTTTTTTCCGCTAAACCTTTTTTTGACAAAATATCGGTAATAGCGGCAGTTAATGTGGTTTTACCGTGGTCAACGTGACCAATGGTGCCAACGTTAACGTGGGGTTTATCCCTCTTAAAATTCTCTTTTGCCATTTTATTTGTTTTTAGATTGTTGTTTAAAATCGTTGGCCACCGTTCTTGCCTGAAGAAACTAGAGACAACTTTCGGGTCAGCAATAATCACCTGATCGTATGCTAGCCCGTGTCCGCATTCCGGCCAACTGTAAAGCACACCCACGAACGGCAAAACCAGGCCGGCTCCGATTGTTCACGAAAAGACCATTCTCGTGCGAAACCCGGCGGTCGGTTGAACCCATAACCATTAAAAAGAACGAGCTGTTGATGAGAATTGAACTCACGACCTCTTCCTTACCAAGGAAGTGCTCTACCCCTGAGCTACAACAGCTTTTAAAAGTTATTGAGTCAGTGGTCATCAGGGCATTCCCGAACGAAAATTACCTGAAGTCTTAATAACTAAAAGAGCGGAAGACGAGTCTCGAACTCGCGACCTATAGCTTGGAAGGCTATCGCTCTACCAATTGAGCTACTTCCGCTTATTACTGTAAAGTATACTAGTTCCCTGAATAAAACGCGAACCTGTATGCTAACATTTTAAAAGAACTGTGGGCAGGAGAGGATTCGAACCTCTGAAGTCGAAAGACAGCGGATTTACAGTCCGCCCCATTTGGCCGCTCTGGAACCTGCCCGGTTGTTGCAAACAATTATTATACGAACAATTTACAACATGTGAGAGCCGAAGAAGGGAGTCGAACCCCCGACCTGCTGATTACAAATCAGCTGCTCTACCAACTGAGCTACTTCGGCAAAACTTTAACAACGACCCAAAGAACTGTGTTAACCTTTTTACCGGTAACCCCCTCTAATTTTAGGGATGGCAAAGGTAAGGGAAAACTTGTAATACCAAAATTTTGAAAATGTTTTTTTAGAGAAAATAAAATCTGGAAATCAACCCCAAAATCGTGTTTATTTAAGTAGTTCCGGAGTGCTTTTCCGGGGATTTTCGTTGTCGATATATACCTTGATTGTGTCACTTTCAAGCACCTCATTCTGGACAATTGCACTGTCAATTACCCTCTCGTTCCCTGTCATGTAAGCATATTTGATCATCAGCTTATTGGTCCCGAGTTTTTTTCTTTCAATAACCATTGCAGTAGTGGTTTGCCGGCTTTCGCAGCTTGCGAGTATACTCATGAAAATCAGGGTAAAAACCGTGTTGGGGTTGTTAATGGTCATGGCGCAAAGATGCAACAAAAAAGGCCTCGAATGAGGCCTTTTACGTGGGTATGATGGAGTTTTATGCTGCTTGTTTTTCTTTCTTTCGTTTCATCTGTGTAACCATCGACTCAATTGCACAATCAAATGACTCTTCAAATGACTTAGAGGAAGCTTTTACAAAAAAATCGTGACGAGGGACATGCACCCTGATCTCTGCGACTTTGTCTTTTATCGTATGAACTACGTTATCTAACTTCAAAAACACATCCACTTTCGTTATTCGTTCATGAAAGATGTTCAACTTATCAACTTTCTTATTTACGTATTCAATCAGTTTTTCATCTGCATTGAAGTGCACAGTTTGAATTTTTACGTTCATAGCGATCGCGGTTTTACGGTGAATAAAAAAAGAACTATAAGTAAAGTTGCCCATACGCAGTATTTGAGTTGGCTGATATGAAGTTACTCTAAACGCACGAAAATGAGGATTTTTCCACCTGTTATTTTGGCTTGCCGCAACACCCGGAATCACCTGACCCGGCACGCCAGGTTCCAGCAGAACGGGTCATCATTGTGTTTGCGGGTGACAGTCCATTAACTCAGGCTTTCGGATGAGCCTTTTTGTGTATCTCTTTCAACTTTTCGATCGTGTTGTGGGTATAGATCTGAGTGGCTGCCAAACTGCTGTGACCTAATAATTCCTTTACCGCATTTAACTCCGCACCGTTGTTGGTGAGATGGGTTGCAAAGGTGTGGCGGAGTACATGCGGACTTTTCTTCTTCAAGGTGGTAACCGGTGACAGGGTTTTGTTGACGACAAGATACACATACTTGGGATACAATTTCAGCCCTTTCCGACTAACCAACAGGTAGGGCACTGTAGTGTCAGGAAACTCTTGCTGCCGAAGTTTCATGTACCCCTGAATGTTATTCATCAGTTCCTGGGATACAGGAATAATCCGTTCCCTATTACCCTTACCCAACACCTTTAACTGGCTGTTTGACGGATCAACATTTGCTATTGTAAGATTGATCAACTCGCTTAACCGCATGCCGGTATGGTAAAAAATATCAAGGATCAGTCGGTCGGTTTTTTGAGACCAGCCATCTTCGTCAGTACAAACAGAAGCATTTAGAAGGCTCATATCGGCTTCTGATACAAATGAAGGCAGTCGCTTGCCGGTTTTTGGTGAAACTATGGCGGCCATTGGTGTAGTATTCATCGACCCTACCTTTATCTGGTACTTGAAAAACGATTTCAGTGCAGATATTTTTCTGTTGAGTGACTTCGAAGAAAGCTTTTCGTCTTTCATGCCGGCAAGCCAGCTGCGGATCAGTACGGGGGTAATTTCGCCCAGAGGAGGGCCATCAAACTGCTTTTGGAGATAAGTTAAGAATTGCCCGAGGTCGGTTTGATAGGAAACGATGGTATGGGGAGAATAACGTTTTTCGAAACGCAGGTAGTCAAGAAAAGGCTGTATTTCAACAAATTCGGATAATGGCATAAAAAAACTGATAGCTTAAAGTTAAGTAAACTCTACGCTACCAGTTATGTATATGTGCAAGCTTTAAAAATTAATCTTCAAAGTCGCCGTTAGCCATCTTCTGCTTATAAACAGCTTTCAAAACCTCTGTTCTACGCTGTACCGAGGGCTTGATGAAAGCCTGGCGTTCTCTTAGCTGTAAAAGAATCTTTGACTTTTCAAACTTCTTTTTGTACTTCTTCAGCGCCTTGTCTATGTTTTCGCAATCTTTTGAATCAATTATTAACATACGTACCCCGTTTAGATATTTTTAGGTCGGCAAAGATAACGAGCCATGCAATATTAACCAAAAGGAAAATTCAGAAATTTGTTAACCATCCTTATTTTGCGGCATGTTTACCGGCATCATTGAAACATTAGGAACAATTGAATCAATCATTGAGCAAGGAACAAACCGCACGTTCCACATCGCTTCAGAGATCACCCCCGAACTCAGGGTGGATCAAAGCGTGTCCCACAATGGCGTTTGCCTTACCATTGAAGCAATAACCGGGAGTATTCACCAGGTGACTGCAATCGCTGAAACGCTCAGCAAAACTAATCTTGGCAATTTCTTACCAGGGCAGCTTGTTAACCTTGAACGGTGCATGCAAATGAATGGCCGTATAGACGGTCACCTCGTGCAAGGTCATGTAGATACGACCGCGACATGTTTGAGCGTAAAAGATTTCAAAGGCAGCTGGGAATACCGCTTTGAATTTGACCAGGCTTTTAAAGGATTGCTGATCGAGAAAGGATCAATTAGCCTGAACGGAACCAGTCTTACCATCTATGACGTAAGCAACAATGCATTTAGTGTCGCAATCATTCCATACACCTATGAACACACGAACATGCGGGAGTTGGTACCTGGAAACCTTGTGAACATCGAGTTTGACATGGTTGGAAAATACGTACAACGCTTCATGAGCGTCAAATAGGTGGTAGAAGGGCTATTCCCCTACTGGTTTGCGAGATTTAACACCTTGATTTTCGAGGTGTCAATCCGTGGATATAACCAGCTAATCCCCTCTTTGAAACCTGACCGAAAAACCGGTAAGCCCCTGTAGTTCTGGAATAGTGTGTCGACGATATACTCAGACGACTGTCTGCTGAAGTGCTCAACCACTTCCGCATGGCTATTCAAGGCATAATGGGACGCCGCAGCATATGCCGAAGAAGCTTTCCACTTTCCATTCAGCCAGTAGCCCACCAGGCAGAAAAGTACGACCGTTGTTGCCATACGGGGAAAACCAGATGAACGCATCAGGTAAACAGCTGGGTGGCTGAATAAAAGCACCAGGAATATAGCAGGTAAATAAAGGAACCTCCCCGACTCAAAGGAATTTGTGGAAATGCCCAGCGACAACATCGGTGCAAGCAATGCGATGACCATCCCGGCACAAAAAAATAGTTGCCTTTTAAACGGCTTTACTTTGTTGGTGACCAATAATATTGCAGAGCCCAACAACAACGTTAGAACAATAGACGCAACCAGGTACGTAGACCGGTCCGAGGGGTTGAGAAAGAGGCGGGTTACAAACCTGCCTGCATTCGGAACCAGTACTGCGAGGTTGAAGTTCCGGAAATTGCCAGCTTCATAAACACCCATGATCTCTGCTGTTTGCACTTGCCTGGCAATGAGGTAAATGCCGGAAACACCGGTTAAGGCCAACGCATACTTAGCACCAGGTTTCGACCAGGGCCGATTGAATACCATTGCTAATAACCATAGAACCGGCGGCACCAGGAGAGCTTGCTCATAAGCAAACAGTGCACAGGCAAAGGTGAGACATCCCGCAACTTTAGCCATAAAACCAGGTTTTTCGGGAGTCCGCAACAAGAGCTGTAACGTAAATAGCAGGAATATAGCTGACAAAATGGGGCCCCTTCCTATGATCCATGCAAGGGATTCTGAATAACCCGCATATGAAAGAAAGAGGATTACAGCCAGTATCGCAGTTTGTTGTGCGTAGTCGACCTTACTGCCGAGTTCCTTCTCTGCCAAAGCCTTCGAGAACTTATAAACCTGAAAAGTCACGATAAAGTGCAAGACAAGGCTGGTTATATGATAGCCCGGCGCCCACCTTCCCCAGCACCAAAGGTCGAACAGCACCAGGAGTTCGTGAACCGGGCGAATAGAATTAGTTTGAAAGAAAACGCCTTTTTCGGTGAGCGGAATATGAACAAAGTCGTCGTTGAGGAAAAACAGGTTGGCCGGCCAGAAAAGTAGGGTATTCAGCACAGTGAGAAAAACTATCAGAACGATCCCCAATATTTTCATTGATGCATATTACAGTTTTTGAAAGAAATATCTAATCAGACCCTAAAGGTAGCGCAGTCACCAAGCTAGCTCAATCCAATTAACTGCATAGCAGGT
>JASLBT010000417.1 GCA_030146445.1 Segetibacter sp.
CACAACGGAAGTGGACATGGTGATTTGGTGAAAGGTAAAGACAGCCAGCTATGGTACGTTTTTCATACACACAACTCGGCCGATAAGGTGGCACCGCGTAAAACAGCCATCATCAGTATCAATTTTGAAAAAGACATTTCAACCGGTAACGACAAGTTAGTAGTTGATCGTAATTCGTTTCGTTTTATGCAAGTTGCAAAATAGCGTGGAACTTGGTGCCGGCTTAATTACTGCCCTCTGCATTATTCACCCGAATAGTAATTGTTTTCGTTTGTAACTTCATTTCGGATCGCGGTACTGCGCTTAACGTAACGGAACACATGCATCCTACCTTATGCTAGTGTTGAAAGCGAGGTGAATAGCATAGTTACGGTTCACCGAAACTAAATTCATTTCGAGTAGCCGATGCAAAAGATGTATTTGCTCATATTTGAAAGCAGTTTACGTAAAGCAGTTTTTTGGTGACCAGCGGGAGAACATCTGTTAAGCTCCGGTTGTGTCACTCACTTTTACAGATATAACTTTACCCGGCATTCATGCGAATGGGCTTCCTAAACGGAATCGAGTCTTATTTCATCGTTCATGTTTCCTAAACCAACTATATGAAGCAACGGTTATCAACTTTCATTATCTGTCTTCTTTTTTCATTACTGTTACAGGCGCAGGATAGGGGTGTGCGCGAACCCCGTACAAACGTGCTTTTGGACTCCATAGTACTAAGCGACCCGTGTATACTCGCAGATCAGAAAACAAAGATGTATTACATGACCGGTACGGGTGGTATGTTATGGAAGAGTAAAGACCTGAAGTATTGGAATGGTCCATACCAGGTGGCGAAAACCGATCCCGGCTCGTGGATGGGACCCTCACCAATGATCTGGGCCGCAGAAATTCACCCCTACAAAAACAAGTATTATTACTTTGCCACCTTTACCAACAGGGCTGTAATCATTGACAGTTTTAGGGGAAATGCCATAGAACGCCGCGCCTGCCATGTATTGGTGAGCGACAAGCCCGATGGTCCTTATGTTCCCATGAAGGATTCTATCTACCTGCCGGGGAATATGCCTACGCTCGACGGAACCTTATGGGTAGATAAGGACGGGAAACCGTACATGGTGTATTGCTACGAATGGTTGCAGAACTGGAATGGTACGATCGAAAAGATCGAATTGAAGCGTGACTTAAGTGGTACCATCGGCAAGGGCAAAGTATTGTTCCGCGCCAGCGATTCACCATGGAGCCGGGAAAAAGATGAAAACGGGAACGATCGCCCGAACAAAGTGACCGACGGTCCATGGCTTTTTAGAACCGGAACGGGCCGCCTCGGTATGATCTGGACGAGCTGGATACACGATGTATATACACAGGGTGTCGCTTATTCAAAAAGCGGCACCCTCGATGGTCCCTGGGTGCAGGAAAAAGAGCCGATCACCCCACCCAACTTCGGCCATGGCATGTTGTTCAAAACGTTCGACGGAAAGTTGCTGATGTCTGTTCATAGCCATAAGAGCATAAATGGTCGTTACCGGCGTATTCCCCATTTGTTTGAAGTAAGTGTATCGGGCGATAAACTGGTGATGGGTAAGCGATATTTTGCCGGCAAATAGCTCATACGACTATTAACCCCTATGATCCCGGCACTACCAGGAACCCCGCTGGCCATGAGATTACCAGTCTAATCCCAGCTTTCGAAATGGTTGAAGTATTCCGGCGGAAGACCTGAACGAACGCCCGGCCGGAATACTGATTTGCCAGTAAGAAAATTACCACCAATAAACCATTGGTGATCCTTGTACAACGGAGCCCTATCGCTCGTAAGAATCGAGACCAAGCTCAAAACTTAATCACCTTAGCTTAAGCAGGCCTGGTTCATTATTTAAAATATCGATTACCTCCAGATCAGATGTAATCTTATGTTTGGCGCAATCGTCGAGCGTTTCCTGTGTCTGAACTATCCGACAAATGAGTGATCCGTTTACCGAACATTCTAAATAAACATGGATACCAACCCGGTTTGCGGCGGTTCAGCAGCAATGCGGAGGTACACAAGTGAACCAGGGGTTTTAGCACATTAAAATCGATTTTCAGGCAGTGCTGACGATACGGTACCTGGACTGAAATCAACGTAGCCGGTCAGCTTCTGTACCTGCGCTTCACCGCCGGGCAGTGGGACGCCCGCAGGGATGAACCCGGTTGGCCGGGCGTCGCACATTTGTACTTGTGTAGCTAGTCAGGCTATAACCCCGGGCCACTTTGAGGTCCGTCAATACAGATGAGTAAGCAAGGAAACATGGGTGCACTCGGTGATTGAATTCCCGGAGTGCATTGCCTGTTTAATTACCGTAACCTGGATATGTTCAGGGTAATATCCAGGAGCCCGGCAAATGACTAAACTGTAAATCTTGTAAAAACAGTCCTTAATTCCGTAACCTCCCATTGCTGGCTTTGACAAACTTTGCCTAAAAAATGTTATGGAACACATGCATGCACATTCAGCACATCGCCACATTTCGGACGGCGATACAACAAATAAGTCCGCACATCAGAAACAGCTAAAACTTGCGTTCAGTGCAACGCTTCATTGTCTTTTAGGATGTGGTTTAGGCGAAATAGCGGGTATGATTATCGGAGCTGCCCTGCACCTAAGTATGTTGTATCAAATGGTGCTTGCGATCCTGCTCGGCTTTGTTGGCGGATTTGCGTTGGGTATGCGACCCCTGCTAAAGGCAAAGTTTTCATTTCAACAGGCATTCAAGATGGTCCTGATCGCCGAAGGCTTAAGCATACTGGTGATGGAAGCAACCGAGGTGCTCGTGCAGGTATACACGCCGGGAGTTATGCACGCTAAGCTAACTGATGCGCGGTTCTGGAGCGGGATGCTGCTGGCCCTGCTTGCCGGGTTTGTAGCTGCCTTTCCGATCAATTACTACATGGTCAGAAAAGGAAGATCGCACCATCATTGATTTGCTTTAGCGGGCCGGTGGGGAACAGCTTACAATTGCCATTAACAGCACCTTTGAAGGTAAGACACAATACAAGCGGGATAAATGTAATTGCAGTCTTTTACAATGTTTGTAGGGAAAGCTCCGTTGTTTTTATTGTTAAGTGGGTGACCTCGTCTCTGATCCAGAACAAATGCCGGCTGTAAGCTTAATTTCAACATCCAGGTCAGTTCAGGTAAAATCTGTCGTCGTTCAGTTGACCGGCTATTTTGTGAATGCTAACGTTTATTGCCCAATTCGTTCCTGCTCCTCGTTCGCACTTCCACTGGTTCTTTTTATAGGTGCAATCTTTTTTCCTTTACTAAAGCGATAAGAAAAGCCCAGCGATACCACCCGCGTTTCGGCTATTTGCTCGAGGTCGAAATCTACATTTCCGTATTTACTCTGGCCCCTGAATTTCTGCGTGTAGAATATATCGCGGACCGTCAACCGAAGTGTTCCACGGTTTTTCAACAGTTGCTGGCCGAACCCTGCACCTACGAATCCTACGGGTTTAGCCCGTATTACGCCGTCGAGCCAGCCATTTCTGAACCTCCCGTTGATTTCTGCTGTGAGTGTTTTATTTAACTTGAATTGTTGGGTTCCGGTGATCACAAAACTTGTTGCGGAAAAGTCAACCGGCGCATTACTTACAACACCCTTATAGCGGTTGTTGAAAATGTTTAAGTTCATGATGCTCGTCCACCATTTGGTAACCGGGTTATTTGCACTTATTGCAAGTCCAACTTGTTCAAGCGAGGCAATATTGGCTGGCTTTGTATATGCTTCTTGTCCCTTCTGTTCTATTACACCTTCAATCATATCTTTTGTCGAGGTATAATTTAGCGTTGTGGTAATTTGATTGCGCCAGGAGTGTGATAGCTCTATATTATTACTCAGCGAAGGTTTCAGGTTTGGATTACCCTGGCTATACGTATACCGGTCGATAAACCTGATGAAAGGGTTCAGGCTTTGGTAATTGGGGCGCCTCACCCTTCTTCCGAAATTTGCACCGAAGTTATTTTTTTCGTTTGCTTTGTATTGAAAGTATGCAGTTGGAAAAAGCTGCGTGTAATTTCGCTCAAAGTTTTCACCCGTGGTTAATTGCTTCCCCTTCGAATTGGTATTTTCTAAACGTAAACCAAATTGTGCACTTATCTTCTTAGATAGAGGGGCACTGTAATTTAGATAGGCGGCATTGATGTTTTCTTCGTAGATAAAGTGATTGCTGCGATTAAAATCGTGCACTATTCTTCCATATTGAATGCTGTCGTAGTTCGCGTCGTTATCTGTTCTTACGATCCCGGTTTTAATACCCGCCTCCAATTTTGCCTTCTTTTTCATGGGGTGTGAATAGTCTACTCTACCGCTATATACCTGTATGCTCTGGGGCAGATATCCTTGTAAGGTGTCGGCTTTTCTAAACGAGCTACCTGCCGCGTCAGTATAGGCGTTCACCATAAATTGGTCAGTGGCTGAGGAATAGCTCAGGAAGTCGATATCGGATGTGATTTCTGTACCTTTTTTATCCAGCAACGTTCGGAAGTTCAGGTTGGTGCTGAAGCTTTTGAATGTAGCATTATTATCTACAGTGGCTCTGGTGATACTTTCAAGATTTTTAAGCGCGTTCGAGATGTTCGTGACGTTCTGGTTACCGGATATTGACGGAGACGAAGTTCCACCGAATACGATGCCAAACGTACTTTTTTCAGTGGCAAAATAGTCGATACCCACCTTGGCGTTGTAGGAGTTTTGTGCTGAAATCCGGTCTGCCTGCTGATTGAAAACCTTTTCTATGGTGTGGGTATTATCGTTAAGAATGTTCCTGTTGATCTTTAATGTTCCAAAGGTTTTACGGTAATTATGACTTAGGTTGGTAAACACATTGACTTTGCCGTTCCGGTAGTTGAAGGTGAGCGCTTCATTTGTTTTCGGATATCTCCCCTGTGTGAAACCGAGCGTTGCTGAACCATTATAACCCGCGTTAATATTTTTTTTAGTTTTGATGTTGATGATCCCTGATGTTCCGGCAGCATCATAGCGGGCGGGAGGGTTGGTCATTATTTCCACCTGGTCTAATTGGTTTGAGCTTAGGTTGCGCAGAAGGTTGGCAAGGTCGGTACCGTCCAGCTGGGTTGGGCGACCATCGATCATAATCAATACCCCCTCTTTTCCTTTCAAGCTGATGTTTCCATCCCGGTCTACCGAGACACCGGGCGATTTCTCTAACACTTCCAACGCTGATGTACCAATGTTGGTGATTGATGCATCTACGTTTACAATCGTTCTATCTATCTTTTGTTCAATTAACGGCCGTGTTGCGGTAACCGTAACACCAGCCAGGTCTTTCTTAGTATCGATTAAGCGAATGGCTGCAACTACGATGGATTGTTGTAGTGCATCCACGGTAAATGTTTTGGAGTAGGCTTTTTTACGTCCCACTGCTGTGGCCGATACCCGGAAGTTCCCATGGGCCACATCTTCAAAAGCATAAAGGCCATCCTTATTTGCAGTGGATATTTTTACCATTGCTGAGTCTTTTGCGCGCAATAGCGTCACGGTAGCGCCTGCTACAGTTTTTTCATTTTCCCCAACGATGCTTCCCGAGATCTTCGCAGTACCCTGGCCAAGTGCGGTTAAAACGAAGAAGGTACAAGACATGATGCAGAGTGTAACTTTCATAACTAATAATTAATATTATAAATGCCTGGAGAGATGACTTTGAAAAACAAGATTTAATCCGGTCTACATGGGGCCAAGCTGTTATTGATGTATAGTGTACTATTGTTCTAGTGCACTCCTAAAGTACTACTTTTGGTTTCACAACAAAAGTTTTTCTATTAAAATCTTAAAAAATCCCATAAAGGGCGTGTTGTGGATAGATTGGGTGTCCAGGATGGGAAGTAAATCAGGGAAAGGTGGGATATGATGCCTTTGGTCGCAAGGTCGATTTTAAACGCCTTTCTCGTCAATTCACATCGTTCGTTAGCCCTAGCATCTTGCCTTTGCTTGACGGGCGTTTGCGGTCCTGTCCGGTCGTCCCAACTCTTGTGTACAGGTACCAATCCTGTTATACCAGGCACTATGCCTTCGCCTGCGGTCATCTGCTGGTCTCCTGATTTGGCATGTGTTTAAACACGGATCCCGGCATATCGTGACGTAAGTATTTGCCCTTCCACGGGCCTCTTCATAATGCCGGAATAAGATAGGGATTCCGCATGCCTCAAAGCGTCCCCGCCCGGAAACAATAGAGAGGATACAACACCATAATCGGTTTGACAGCTTCTCATAGCCGAATAAGCCAAAGATTCGCAGCTCCTCAGCTTACGTAATAGTGCTTGATTGCCGCTATAATGCTCACATCTACTTAGAGGGACAAAATCCTGTTACTATACTAGTTGAAAAAGATTTTGACCCTGAGTAAGGGTATTTGGTCGTTAATGTGTGGTAGGTTTATGGTAATAGTAGCCAAAGAAAAATTCTGTAAAAGCGCTTTTAAAACCAACGTGGCCAATCAAACAGCAGAAGAAGTTTTTAAACAATGCTTTTTCGATTATTCCGCGAGTTTGCATCACTATGCCTCAACCATTGTAAAAAATGATGAGGAAGCTAAAGACATTGTCCAAAAGGTTTTCATAAAGCTCTGGCAGAAAAGAAATGAAATCGATTTTTCAACATCGCTGCGTTCTTATTTATTTACCTCCGTTTACAACCTGAGCCTGAATACGATCAGAAACAGTAAACGGCGCGAACAGCACCATTACAATGTGCACGCAAGTCAGATAACCAGCATCAACCCCGCGGAAGAAAAAGAAACAAGGCTAAGGATACAGCATGCCATAGCAGCTTTACCACCCCGGTGTAGTGAGGTTTTTATTAAAAGTAGGTTCGAAGCAAAAAAGTACATCGAAATAGCATCTGAAATGAATATATCCATCAAAACGGTTGAAGCACAAATGGGCAGGGCTTTGAAACATTTACGGGAGCAATTGGGAGACTTATCCCTTGTGGTCTTAATATCCCTGTATTTCTAACCCATAATAACACGCCATGAACGAAAGAAGTAGTGAATTCAGGATTGAATTGATAGCAAAGTACCTGGCAGGGGAAGCCTCTCCCGAAGAAGCAATGCAGCTGCATACATGGATGAAAGATAAAAACAACAGGGATGAGTATGAGAAGGCTGCCGGCATTTGGAACAGCGTATCGCAAGGCGAAAACAAAGCACAATTGACAGTTGATGAACAGTGGCGTGAACTGAACAATAAACTACAGGAAGCGCAAAAGAACACGACAAAAAAGCTGTACCGGAACCTTGCTTTTGCAGCGAGCTTTATCGGTTTAGTTCTGTTCATTTCCTATAGCGTGTTTAACAAACCATACGACAGCAAGGTTGCTCAGCAACCAGCACCCGCACGGATAATTAAGACTGCGGCTGAAGGAGTGAAAACTGATACACTGCCCGACGGTTCCATTATTGTTATGAAACAGAATTCGTTCATAAACTATTCCACTGACTATAATACAACCTCAAGAGAGTTGGTGCTAACAGGCGAAAGTTTCTTTGATGTTGTTGCCAACGAGAAAAAGCCTTTCATCATTAATATTGGAGATTTGAAGATTAGGGTAGTGGGAACATCCTTCAATGTTCGCGAGGTAGCCAGCGACAAGTTTATTGAAGTGCAGGTGCATACGGGTGTTGTAATGATGTACGCACGGCATAAAGAATTGATGGTTCAAAAAGGTCAATCCGGTATTTACCATACACATGGAGATAAACTTATCTTAAAGGAAACGATTGATGAAAACAGCGTTGCATATGCTACTAAAAGCTTCTCGTTTAACGATGTTCCGTTTATCGAGGTTTGCCGATACCTCGAGAAGGCGTTCAACGTACATATACAAGTTGATGGAGAGAAGTTCAGACAGTGCAGGCTTACCGCACAGTTTAATAACAAATCCCTGGTGTACATTATGGATATAATTAGCGCTACGCTGGGGAGCAGTTATCGAAAGCAAGGAAACATCATTTACATAGCTGGCGAAGGTTGCCAATAACCAATATAAAAACCCGGGAATATGAAAGTAATTACAATAATACTTTTAGCAGTTTTTATAGCAACTGCCGTGACTGCACAGGCAAACAAACAAGCATTAAGCAAGAAAATATCAATAACAGCAAAAGAAGTAAGCGTTGACTCATTGTTGAAGATTTTCAGCCAACAAACCACCCTTGAGTTTTCCTTTAACTCAAACCGGATAAGCCCGTCAAGAAAGGTGCTTGTGCCCAAAGAAAGTATTACGCTTTCTGCGTGGTTAATCCTGCTGCAGCAAAAGTTAGGTGCGGGGCATAAGGTTTTGGAAAACCACATTATACTGGTTGATAACAGCAAGCCAGGCAAATTCGCGGCCGGTCGCAAAGGTAATCCACGACAGCTTTCTAAGCCTGCGAAACAAACTAAAAACAACGCTACGCCCAGGCTAAACCCCAGGGCAACAACATCAAATACCAGAGAGCATCAACCCTCTTCTTCTGATCAAGTGTACTCAACTGGAAAAGTTGTCCCGGTTATCACGCCACAACTCCCCTTGCCAACATCCCACAAACAACCTGGAACAACAGCTCTTAAAGCGGCAGAAAGTCAAATAGATAAGCCGAACACCATAGCCGGGCAACAGGCTCCTGGTGCAAAGCCAGCAGGCAATCTGCGGGCTGATCAGGAGAATGAAGCAAGAGAAACAAATGGAGATCATGCTTTACAGCTGGTAGCAGGTTGGAGCCGGCATGGGAGCGGAGACATGCGGGGGATTATTTTCGGTGCTGAATACATCAGGTATTATACAAAGCGGTTTTCGCTGAATTACCATTTCAGGGGAGGTATCAACAGTAGTAAAGATGCTATGTTCTATCAGCCACCCGGGTCGGGGAGTTACAACGATGCATCTATCCGGTTTACCACCGCTGGTGTTCAACTTGGTGTGAATGCAGGTTTTAGCCCGGTAAGAACTTTGCGACACGAGTTCAGGATAAGTGCTGGTCCTTTTATCAGGTATCAATCGGAATCCAACACCGACGGTTATTCCATTTATCAAACTTCGATATCAGGTATTCCAGGTCCGGTTGTTCAGTACAATAACCGCACACCGCATGAAAGATTTGCCGTAGGCGGATTAGTACAGTTTGAATACAACTTCACCTTCAAAAAAATATACATTGGGCCCCTCGCCGGCTTCCAATTCGACAGTGATGGTAACACCATTCCCCAGCTTGCACTCGTAATAGGAAGGCGGTTGTAAGGCCATCCGGTGAATCGGATAACAACCGGTTACGAGGTTATGAAATTCCCACGGGAAAGTTTTTACTTTCGAAGCAGTACTATCAGCGGTTTGTGGTACGAGCCTTTGTTTCTGTTAGTGTCATCGTTGCCACGCTCGCTTGTACCGTAGTGCGGGTGGCAGGAGGCACGGGAATAGCAGGAGTACACACAAGAGTTAGAACACGGATGATACGGGTGGGTTACGGCTTTTTGAAAGCCTGCGGGTTGACACATCGGCGTTGTGCATGGCAGAACAATATGCTTAGTAGCACGGAAACCTGGTCATCCGTGTTCTGGGTTGTCAATATGGCCAGCTGAGTGTATATGAGTGACAACGAACCTGAATAGAAAACCGGTTTCGTCTTCCTAAACTAAGGCTGGTTCTTTTGAAGCATCCACCAAACTTTGAATGTCGATCTTGCCCATTTTCATAAGCGCTGCCATTACTTTTTGTCCGTTTTCACCGGACGTAACAAGACTGCCTAAAACTTTAGGTACTATTTGCCATGATACGCCAAACTTATCCTTAAGCCAGCCACACCTTGACTCTGCTCCGCCTTGGGTAAGCTTAGCCCAGTAGTCATCAATCTCCTCCTGTGTATCCACTTCCACCATCAACGAAACCCCCTCATTAAAACTGAATTTATGATCTCCGGTACCATCCATTGCAGCAAATATTTCATTGTTTAGGCTAAAATGTCCAAATTTTAAGTTGCCTTCAGGCTGTTCTTCGCCGGCTTTATAGGTTTGTAAAAAGTAAGTTGTGCTGTTTGGAAAGATAGACGTGTAGTGTTTCAATGCCTCCTGTGCTTTACCACACATTTCCCCTTCGAAAAGCAAACAAGTAGTAATCTTCTGTGCTCCTGTTGTTAGTTCGCCAACGGCCAGCTGCCATGTCATACCAAATTTATCAACTATCCAGGCGTATTTGTCACTCCACGGATATTTGTCCAAAGGGAACATTGAGCTACCCTCTTCGATAAGCCGGTCATGGATCCCCTGCAATTCTTCATAACTGTTACAGGTGACAAACAGGGAGATGGAAGGATTTATTTTAAAATACGGTCCCCCATTCAGCCCCATGATTTTTTTACCGTGGATTTCAAATTGCACAACCATAGGTGTGTCGGTCGTAATCTTCGAGTTGCTAAAAACCTGGCAATAAAATTCAGCGGCGTTTTTGGCGTTGCCATCAAACCAGAGGCATGGAAAAATATTGTTATTCATTATGCAGTTTTTTAGGGATGAACATTGATTACATATCACTAAGTATGTTGAAGCAAAGCTAGTGTTTCGGCTTAGTGATGTAGGGAGGTGATAATGACATTTTCGGGTGGTAAATGCGGCAACAGGAATTGAAGTCGTAAAAATTGAATGTGATCGAGCTGTGATCCTAATTTGTTTAAGCATGTTATTGATTTGGTTTCCGGCGGATTTTCTTAATTGTTTCTTGTATAAAAACGTTTTTTTGGTACCGGCAGCGGATTTAATGGCGTCATCGTTGCGTCGCATTTCGTTCATCTGCATAACCTATGGTGAGCATAAAACTGGGTTGGTGTTGGGTTTTACCGACAGAAAGTGGCTCGTTTGGGTTGCGTATGCCCGCGGTCAAAGGCTTCAATTATGCAGCATTGGAT
>JASLBT010000197.1 GCA_030146445.1 Segetibacter sp.
AAAGGGTACAGGAATACTTTGCCGTAAACCAATTGTCGATGAAGGTTTACCTGGTAAACAAAGATGGACAGGTTGAAATTTCTAATTTAAACGTAAAGCATAAGTAAAATCTACACTTTCGTCAAGGTATTGAGGTATTGAGGATTTGCGGATTTCGTATTGCGGATTTGCGGATTGGGTATTGAGGTATTGAGGTATTGGGGTATTCGCTATTGGGTGAAGAGGTTGGGTGCAGAAGCACATTACTTTGCAGACGTAAAAAAGATCAACCCTGCACAACTGTTAAACTGAGCGTAGCAACGATGCCGCCCAATGTGTTGCCGTCGGTATCAAAAAAGAAAAAAGTAATTGAAAACGGGTACTTCATTATGGAGTACCCGTTTTCGTTTTATTAGTTGAGGTTGCCCAGGAATACGTTGGCGTATTCGCGCGGTGATTTACCTGTGGTTGATTTAAAAACACGGTTGAAGTTCGTAATGCTGTTGAAGCCGCAATCGTAAGCAACCGATGATACGCTGTCGTAGCTGCCGTCGATCAGTTTTTTACATGCTTCATTGATCCGAACTTCATTTAGAAAAGTAACAAACGTTACCCGTGTATGCTTCTTGAAGTACCTGCAGAATGCCTGCGGCGTCATGAAGGCTGCAGCTGCTACTTCCTCAAGCGTGATGTCGCGATTAAAGTGCTGCATAATAAAACTGTAGATGTTACTGATCCGTTTACCCTCGTAGTCGCTGAAGGTGGTTGGTTGAACATCGGGCGCAAGCGGGAAGGTATTCTCGATGGCGCTCAATGACTTCAGCAACTGAAAAAACTGCATCAGCTGGTCCATTCCATTCGCATATTTAATGCTCAGCAGGCGCCCCGAAATATCAGAGAAGGAATGCTGTGGAATTTGAAAACCGCTGTAGTGACTTGAAAAGAACGAATAAACATTCTTCAATTCAGGAAGATCGAAAAGCGAGGCGAGTTTTCCTTTTGTGTTAAAAAAAATGGTAAGGGCGTGTACCTCTTTGTCGCTGCCGGGCGCAAAGTAAGATGCATCGCTTTTAAAAAGGTGCGGCATGTTGGCGCCGATCATGTAGGCTTCATTAGGACCAAAAGTGTGCATGTTGTTTCCAACCAGGAGCGTTCCTTCCCCTTTAAGAATTAATGTCAACTGTATTTCTTCGTGCCTGTGTAAATAAGGATAAAAATGGGGGAGTTGCTCCTCCTGCACCAGAATGGTCTTATCGTGCGAAACCGGGATCGTAAAAGGTAAGATTTTCATGTTGGGAGGGTTTTGTAATTAGTGTTGGAAAGCTACAAAAATTTAACTCCGAAACGATGATTTTAGTTTGAAACCGGTTAAAATTCGGTTAGTAGTTGACAATTTTTGTTAAGATAACACTGGTTTTCAACGAATACCAACTTATTTTAGTAGGAAAACAGCAGAAATTTCTCCTTAAAAGGTCAATTTATCGCATCTTCATCCACAAAAAAGCCGTTCCTTCTTCGGGGAACGGCGTTTATTTGCATATTCGATACGATATATCAGAGTTCACGCATATTTCTGTTGGGGGGATCCACGCCAAGGAGATGTTTTACAAAGAAATCTCTCTTCTTTTTTCTGCCGTATGGCCCACCATCACTGTGGCCCATCCCTGGAACCGACAAAAGATCAAAGTCTTTTCCGGCCTTAATGAGCGCATCAACCACGCGGTAGGTAGATTCGGGCGGAACATTTTCATCTGCTTCACCAACAATCAGCATCAGGTTGCCTTGTAGCTTATGTGCATTCGTAACGTTCGACTGTTCGTCATAATGTTTTCCAACCGGGTAACCCATCCATTGTTCGTTCCACCATTGCTTATCCACGCGGTTGTCGTGACAACCACAGGCGGAGACCGCAGCATCGTAAAATTCGGGATGGAACAACACTGCACCTGCTGAATTCTGCCCTCCGGCAGAAGTACCATAAATACCTACACGTGAGATGTCGGCATAGGGATATTTTTGATTAAGTGCCTTCATCCAGAGAATACGATCAGGAAATCCGGCGTCTGCCAGGTTTTGCCAGCATACATCGTGAAAAGCCTTTGAACGGTTGTACGTTCCCATTCCATCGATCTGTACTACGATAAACCCAAGCTCGGCAAGGCTTTGGGTCTCACCGTACCCTACAAAGTTTTTCGGTACAAATGAGCCCTGCGGACCGGCATAAATTTGCTCGATGACCGGGTAGCTTTTCTTTGGATCAAAGTCGCTGGGCCTGAACACTACTCCCCAGATATCAGTGGTTCCATCGCGGCCCTTGGCTTTAAAAGGCTCCGGCAATTTTAAACCGGTCGCGAGGTATGCAGATACGTCGGCCGTTTCGAGGTCTGCAATTTTCTTTCCGTCTTCGGTGCGCCTTAATACGATCGTATTCGGCACGTTGACCTGCGAATAGTTATCAATAAAATACTTTCGATCGGGCGAATAACTAACGCGGTGATTCCCGGGTTCCTCGTTTAATTTAACCAGCCCTTTTCCGTCGAACCCTATCCTGTAGTGGTGCAGGAAATAAGGATCCTCGTTGGGGTTCATCCCGCTTGCCTGGAACCATATTTCGCGTTTTTTCTGGTCTATACTATCCACTTCGCGTACTACCCAGTTACCCCTGGTAACCTGCACCTTTTCTTTACCGGTTAACTCATCCAGCAGGTAGATATGCCGCCAGCCGTCCTTTTCTGTTACCCACAGTATCTCGTGGGTATCGGGCATGTAATGCGTCAGGATCTTTTGTTCGTAGATAAAGGTTTTCGTTTTTTCATCCACCAGTTCACGGCTTTTAGCAGTTTCGGCATTTACCTCAATGATGCGGAAGCGCTGGTGTCCGCGGTCAACCTTTTCGAAAGTAAAGTAGCGGCTGTCGCCTGTGCGCCAGTTGATGTAAGGTGCGCCCGAAAAGTCGATTTTATCGGTCTCAACACGGGTTTGTTTCTTGCCCGCGATGTTAAATACAAACATTTCGTAGCTGGTATTTTCGTCGCCGGGTTGGGCATATCCACGCGAGCGAACCTGGCCGCGCGTACCCGATGCCGAAGTAAGAATGTACGCCACTTCTTTGGGTACTACCGGGTTAATGTGATAACCCACCAGGTACTTGCCATCGGGCGACCAGCTAAGATTACCGTAAGGTTTCTCACGGCTTCCGTCGGTGGTCAACTGGGTGGAGTCGCTTGCCCCGGTGGCACGAAGGAAAATGTTGCCATCCCTAATGAATGTTACCCATTGTTTGTCAGGCGAACTGCTGTCGGACCGGAAAGCCCTTGCTCTTCTCCTGACAGGACCAAGCTCGTTGGCCAGCGTAAACCCACCGCCGCCGGCGCCAGGACGTGTGAACGCCATGTTCTCCGAAAAACCCTCCGGCGCTTTGCCGGCCGATACTTCATAGTTATTGAGGTCGGCCTTCCACCATTTGCCGTCGAACTGTAAGTTTACCTGCTTACCGCTTGCATCAAAAAACATGTTTGATATCCGCAGGCGTTTGGGATCAAACTTTCGCCCTGCTGCCTTCGACAAAGCCTGCCCGAGCCTATCGTGTTCGAATGCAGGTTGCTTTTGCCCGGTTGCAGCATTTACGTACACGTATTCGAGAGCAGTGTCTTTAAGCGTGTTCCGGTACCAGAAACGCTCACCATCAGGCTGCCAGTTTGCAATAACATTGATTTTATAAACTTTGTCCCTGGCGATACTATCCATAATACCGGCCTTCTTATACCTGGTCAGAACTTCACTGCGGGTTGGCTGGTAAGCCGGCAAGTTGCTGGTTACCTTCGGCTTAACCTTAGCCTGGCTCACGTTTGGTGCGGCAGACTGTGCAAAAGCTGCATAAGAACCACAGGCAAAAGTTGCCATCAGGAGCATTTTTCTTGAAAACATTGTGAAGGCTTTTTTTGATAAGATTAGACTGTCCAAATTAAGGCTAATGCAACCGGTTGATTTATCCGTAATTAACCGTTTTTGAGCGTTAATTACCTTATTGGTTCAGCGCCTAAAAAGCCCCACATTGCAGGCGAACAGGGCCTTGCTTTTTCAACTTCAACTAAATAAATGATCACGTAATAACCAGGAAGATTATGGGACCAGCTGTTGATCCGTTGGGCGGCATCGTTGCCACGCTCGGTTCATCTGTAGCTTTTCATCGCATCGGGTAGTAGAACCCCAATCTGGTTTTAGGACTTGAGTTAAAAAACATTTCCAGGTTTTTGCTGCAGCGGTCTTCAGCAAAAACCGGCGGAACCAGCAGAATTCACCAGTTGGCTTCGAGCAGCAAAGCGGATCGTTTGCCCGTCGGCACCCGAGGTGATTCTTGTACCTTTGGAATACAATTTTTGAGTAATTTGGTGAGTCGGTTAGGGTGGCTAAACGTATCCTTTGATGATGCCACTCTTAATCATCAGGTTTACCGGTGACTATCTTCAAACCGGCTCGTACCACCAATTTTGTTGCACCAGGAACAAACCTTTAACATGGATAGAAGAAATTTCATCACCGACCTTACTTTACTTTCAACGGCAGCTTGTTTACCCTCCGTGGCATCAGGCTTCTTCGACTTCAGCAAAAATGACGAGTCTGCTTTCGCCAGGCGCTTAACCCCGGTTGGTCGTGCTTTGGAGATGGAGGGGTATTATGTGTGGTGTGTGAGCCCGATCGTAGGAGATGATGGAAGAGTCCATGTATTCTTTTCGAGGTGGAACGCAAAAAAGGGAATGGGGGGCTGGATAAACAGCAGCGAGATTGCGCATGCAGTTGCGGATCACCCGGAGCAGCCGTTCCGTTTTGTTGACGTTGTCTTTGCACCACGGCCGGGCTACTTTGATGCAACTACCTGCCATAATCCGCTCATCAAAAGAATAGATGGCAAGTACTGCCTGTTTTATATGGGCAACAGTAATGGTAAAACAAATACCAAACTCATCGGCCTTGCTACCGCCGACTCCCTGTATGGTCCATGGAAGCGCCCCGACAAGCCACTGTTGCCGGCGGGTGAAACCGGTGCATGGGACGACCATTGCACCACCAACCCTGCCTTCATCAAACATCCCGACGGCAGGTACTGGCTGTATTACAAGTCATGGAACACAAAAGAATACGATACATCAACTCATCCTTCTATTCGGGGCAACCGCAAGTACGGTCTTGCCATTGCGGAAAAGCTCGAGGGACCATATGTGAAGTACTCCGGTAACCCGGTGATTGACTTTTCAGGAAAGGGGCATAACCGCCAGTTTGAAGACGCGTTTGTATGGCGGGAGCGGGGGATGTTTAAAATGATCGCCAGGGATATGGGCATCTACAATCATGAAGTGGGATTATTGATGGAGTCCAAAGATGGTATTAAGTGGCGCGAACCGAAGATCGCTTATTATGGCGCCGGACACTATATTCAGCAACCGCCGCCGGCTCCACACCTCAAAAAATATGGACGCTTCGAAAGGCCGCAGCTGTTGTTTATGGATGGCCCGCCGGCTTATTTATTTACAACATCCCAGGGTGGGAAATACATGACCTCATCGCCGTTTATATTCAGAATAGGATGAGAGGAAAATTAAATTAAAAATTAATTATTGAAAGCTCAAAGGTCAAAGAATTGCTCATCCCGGATTGTAAGTTGATTGCAATTAGAAGGGAAATTATAGGGAGTGAACCTGGAATGCTATTGAAATCCTGTTACCTCCCCAGGTTGTTGGTTGGTCACTCACTTGTACCTTTATTCCTACGGGGATTTGCAGAAAGCGTGGGGGGCTATTGAGCAATGATTGCCGCTCTGAGACTTGACATTGATTATAATTCAAAATCACAATTATTAATTAATACTTTTAATTAATAATTTATACTCCATGTCGTATTCAGTTCATCTATTCAATATTGAATTCATTATAAATACTTATAACAATATTCACCATTTCTATTCCAGGCGTATGCCTTATAACGCTGCTCCGAAATTCGACATTTAACATTAACACCTAAAATAATAAAGTGAAGTTGCTCCTGCTTATCTCCGTCCTTCTTACATCGATATGTTCGCTTTCACAGAAAATAAAGACTGCCGTACCCGACAAGGTTGTGGTACTGACTTTTGATGATGGGGTAAAGTCACATTATTCCTTCGTGGCACCACTGCTTAAACAACATGGATTTGGAGCTACCTTTTTTGTTTGTGAGTTTCCGCCCGACTTTACAGACACCACAAAATACATGACGTGGTTACAAATGCAATCGCTCGATAAGATGGGTTTTGAAGTCGCCAACCATACGCGTACGCATCAGCATGTAAATAAAATGGACTCATCAACTATGGCTGGTGAACTGGCATACATCGAAGCGAAGATGGACTCCCTCGGAATGCGCAAGCCCGTATCGTTTGCTTATCCCGGGTACGACACGCATCCGACTGCACTGAAGGTATTAAAAGCAAAAGGATACCGTTTTGCAAGAGCAGGTTTCGACCGGTTATACGATCCTGCAACGGATCATCCCTACCTCATCCCTGGCTTTACTACACGCACCACCAATAAAGAATTGATCATGCAGGCGATCAGGGGGGCGAAAGACGGTAAAATTGCTGTGCTCACTATACATGGTGTGCCTGATCTGGCGCATGAGTGGGTAACCACTCCTCCGGAATTATTCCTCGAGTACTTAGCCTTTTTAAAAACAAACAATTATACCGTTATTGCTTTAAAGGACCTTTCTAAATATATAGATCCTCAAAAGTTCAAAACTGCAAATTGAAAAGACAATAGTTAAAGCCTGAAATTGATCAGTTATTACCTAAGATAATTCCTGGAATGGAACTAATATTTAGATCCCTGATCGGTATTACATTCACATGCTAAATGCATAATTGACTCTCGATTCTTGATTTTTATCCCCCTGCTTCCACGTTCATTGTTACGCTGAAAAGATTAGTTTACTTCTAACTGCTAAGTCAAAAAGCATTAATGGCGTATCTCGAGTTATGCGTCGTTACTGATGATCCCTGTTTAACTCAGACGCTGAAATCTCCACCCATATATCATGAACCTAATTACAACCGGTTCCTGCTTTCGCTTGCCGGAATATTCTGGTTACAAATTGAACCCTTAACCCAATTGCCCCGGGAACTCCGTGAGCGGGAAAACAAAATTGAAACCTTGACCAAAAGCAATGGAGAAGCCTGGAACGAGGCTGCCGGACATTGGCCGGGCGACCGGGTAAACCCAGGCAAACCGGGCAGGCTGTGCTTCGCGGGGAGGATCGTCGGTTGATGAAGACCTGCTTTACTAATGCGGATTTTTCTCTGCGAGAGAACAGGCTATACCATTGCCGGCCAAAGCGGAGGGTTACGCCGGTTGATGCCATCAGCGGCTTTGGGTAGCAGAATCGTCCTCAACTGCGGTTTGGGTTCGACGAAAAACGCCACCTCGTTTGTTCAATAGCCACCCACAAATTTTTACACAAAGAGGCAATTTCTTAAGGATCGGATTCCTGTGTCAGCCGACAGTGTTACCATAAATTATTAGATTTGAATGTTCATCAAAGCATCTTATTGAAAGAGGCTTTGGATGGTGCGAAATCATGCGAACTGTTGAAATGCAAACATTTGCCAGGAATTTTGGAGCGCTGGCGAGCAAATTATTTTAAACGTCTGCATGGTGCATAGCTCATAACGCTTATCTTACATTCTTCACTTTTAATAAACTTATTTATGATTGCCTGCCTGAAAACACTTCTACTTACTTGCATCGTTTTACTTCAATTCACACCGAACTTTGCCCAGCCCGTGATGGAAACCGGGGGTAAAGATATGCCCGATGAATGGATCGATAAAGACACCCGGCACCGGGTCGTAAGGTTATCGAGAAAGGAAGGACAAAATGCAAGCTTTTATTTTCACAACAAGCCCTTCTATGGGAGCAAGATGGTGTTTTATAGTACCGATCAAAACGGTAAGCAATTGTATACTGTAGACCTGAAAACCTATGCGATCGAGAAATTAACCAATCAAACTTCACCTATGATCGGCGAGATCATCGGGCAGAAAACAGGTAACGTATATTACCAGGTAAAGGACAGTGTATTTTCCACCAACATCAATACGAAAGAAACAAAGCTGCTGTATGTTTTTCCCGCAGATTATAAGGGAAACATCACGACCATCAATGCCGATGAAACCTTCTTCGCAGGGGCAAAAGCAAGTGAAGAACAAAAAGAAATCCTGAAGAAATATCCTGAAAAGAGCGAATACTTCAATCGTGTTTATGATGCCAAATTGCCTAACGACCTTTTTAGCATAAACATCAGGGCGAAAGAATTAAATAAGATACATACCGAAAACACCTGGTTAGGTCATGTGCAGTTTTCCCCTACCAATAGCCGTATGCTGATGTTTTGCCACGAGGGTCCGTGGCATAAAGTCGATCGCATCTGGACAATAGACGTGGTTTCTAAAGAAGTCAAGCTCATGCACAAACGCACGATGGACATGGAAATCGCCGGGCATGAATTCTTTGGCGCTGATGGTAAAACCATTTGGTTCGATTTGCAGATGCCGAAAGGCGAAACTTTTTATCTTGCCGGTACCAATATTGAAACGGGTGCACAAAAGAAGTACCAAATGACCAGGGATGAATGGTCGATCCATTTCAATGTAACCAAAGACGAAAAAATGTTTTGTGGAGACGGCGGTAATGAAACCCAGGTGGCAAAGGCAAAAGATGGTATGTGGATCTACCTGTTTAAGCCTCAGGGAGACAAGTTTATGAGCGAAAAACTCGTGAACATGAAACACCATGGCTATAAGTTCGAGCCTAATGTGCATTTTTCACCTGATGAAAAATGGGTAATTTTCCGTGCGAATTTCGAAGGCAAACAAGAGTCATACGCAGTAGAGATTGCGAAGAAATAAGTGAAAGTAAAAATTAAAAAATCAGAAAGTCAAAATTCACAAGTTAGAAGCAGATTATCAATAAGCGTATTATCCTTGATTGATTACCACCATAGTCTTTAGCTGTTCACGATGACGTTGGAGGCCCTGGTAAATCAAATTTCAAACTGATATTATCGCTGCTTTCGCTACCGGCGTCATCGATATTAAACTACAACAATCAACATAACTCCGAAGAACTAATTATCTGCAGCTTCAATATGGTTTACCTGAGTCGCTAAAGATTGCACGGTGAGTAGAATCGTTTCCTTACAAGTGCCCGCCCGCCCCGCAAGCCGGACAGGGATCACCGACCAACAGGTGGGCCGGGAGGCAATAAGGATAGTCATTGAGGAATCTACGTCTCGGTAAAAAGAATACTTTTAAGCAAACATTTTCTCTCATTATTCCTGGATCTTAAACGGATAAATAACTCCGGATCACGCATTCAACCATTAACATTCAACATACCTAACACTAACAATGCCGATAAAGCGATCGCTGTTAACAGTTGTACTAAGCACTTCTCTAATCGCCACGCAGGCGCAACTTA